>JAGYMJ010000480.1 GCA_018400625.1 Planctomycetota bacterium | reverse complement strand
TATTTCGTGTTCGAGGCGCTGGGTAGCTGAGGAATCTTTCGCTCCACCGGCGCAGGTCCGGCGGGGGCGTATTTCGTGGTCGTGGCGTTGAGTAGCTGAGGAAACTTACGCTCCTACGAGTTAGGTCGGCTAAAGCCCAAATTGGGCTCGCCCGTGCTCTTGCCGCGCCAACCAAAATTCAAGGAGGCTAAGAAACATCCCCGCAAACGCGACGCATGAGAGCAAGCTGTGATAACAATATGTGACAGGCCTCCCATGAGCAAAATAATCAAAAAACAAGGGATGCTTCGACAACCTGCCTCACAGCGTCATTATGGGATTTGTAGCCCGACGTGTGGCCGACGGCAACATTTTGAACCTTATTGAAGGGTTTTTCACGGCCGGAGTTATATGCTATTCGGACTTTTTTGCCGCCGCCCCTTTGAAGGCATCCAGCAGTGCCCGCATGTCGGCGGGCATAGGTGCTTCAAAAGTCTTTTTTCTCCCCAGCCCGGGATGAAAGATGGTAATACGTGCGGCATGCAGCGCCTGGCGGTTAATCAAAGGTTTTTCCAGAGGGTAATGCTCACCGCCCGTAATATCGCTGGGGAAAAGGGCCTTTTCATGTCCGTAGTTGGCATCGCAAAGTATAGGATGTCCGATATAGTGCATATGCACCCGTATCTGATGTGTGCGTCCTGAGTGAGGAAAACATCTCACAAAGCTGACGTCGCCTATTCTTTCGGCGACTTTGTAAACAGTCGTCGCCGGTTTTCCACAATCATGCCGTACGGCCATTTTTTCATCTGCTCTGTTATGTTTGCCTATGGGCGCATTAATCATATCCGCATCAAGTTCCACCCGCCCTTTGCATAGAGCAAAATATTCTTTTTCGACGGTTCTTTTTTCAAACTGTTTGGCGATCTCTTCATGCACCGTGTCATCTTTTACCATGATGATCACGCCCGTGGTATCTTTATCCAGCCGGTGCACAATACCCGGACGCAGGTCTCCTCCGAAAGAGCTTAATTCCTTACAGTGATAGGCGGCGGCGTTGACCAGAGTGCCGCTCTGGTGCCCGCGCGAGGGATGCACAACCATATTTGGCGGTTTATTTATAACGAGTATCCATTCGTCCTCATAGATAATCTCGAGGTCGATTTTTTCCGGCGGTATAGTTTCGGTCTTGATAACGGGCACTTCTATCAAGATTTGGTCTCCGCCGGCCGGGGTATAAGAGGGCTTAACCGGTTTACCGTCCACTTTGATGTGATCATTTCGGATCAGCTTTTTAACAAAAGTTCGGGAATATTCAGGGAATCGGGCGCTGAGATAGGCATCAATTCGCTCAATTCGGGGACTCCTGCCGACTTTAACATTATAGGTTTTTACTTCGACCTCCTTTCCTTTCTTGTTATTCATTTTCTAACAGAATCTGTTGATAAAAATCAACGATTGCCTCGACATTTTTACGGATATTGAAGTTATCTTTGATGTTTTCTTTAGCCCTTTGCCCGAGTGCGCGTCCCCACTGCGGATCATTGACCAGTTTTATGAGGGCGTTAGCCAAAGCATTCTCATCATCTTTAGGCACGATCAGACCATTTTGCTCATCTTTAATTATTTCACAGGCGGTCCCCGTATTGAAGGCGACGACAGGTCTTCCGCTGCCCATCGCATCGAGCATACTGAACCCTGACACATCCACCTGCGAACTTTGGACGACGATGTCAAGGGCCTCGAGAACCTCATGGTAAGAGGCAAAATCTCTGACAAATGTCAGACATTTATCCAGTCCCAACTTCGACCCCAAATTTGAGAGCTTGGGAATTTCTTCGCCCTCACCGGCTATCACAAACTGGGCGTTTTTGCCGGACTGAATAAATAATGCGGCCGCTTTGACGAACAATTCATGCCCTCTGGCCTTTTCCACCGGCCCTACCGATCCGATGACCGGCACGGGACGGGTGAATATTTCCTGATTGATCTGGGAGTTGAGTTCATCAAAATCGGTACCGTTACTTATCATCACGATTTTGCTTTTGGGAAACTTGAAGTCATTAACTAATTCTTCCCGAACTTTCTGACTGGTAACAATGATGCCGGATATAAATTGGGAAACGGAACGAAAGACGCGCGGCCGGGCCGGGGCCGAATGGATGGTTACTATTCTGGCCACGCTATAGTCTTCCGCCAATTTCTTATATGATTTCAGAGCAGAAAGCGACGGGGCATGCACGATATCCGGTGAAAATTGATCTATCTCCGCAAGAAAATTTTCGCGCTGCCGGGAATTCACCCGACATCCCGTTAAATATTCAAATGTGGTGGCCTTTATATCTTTTTTCTCGAAAACTTCGATCATCGGGCCGGGTGAGCAATACACTCCGACCTCAAAACCCCTTCTCTGCAGAGCATCTCCGAGATAGAGTACATATTCATTGGTTCCCCTGGCTTCCATTTCAGGAGCTATGAATAAAATCCTGTCTATAGCCGGTTTGCTTTTCATAAGATTCCTCCCTGAGACATCATCAGAGGCAGTCGATTCATTCGTTCTTTCTGTCGTATTTTAAGTATATCCTCTTTGAAAAATACGTTTAAAGAAGTTATGATATAATATATCGGATCATAAGTCCAATCGTATGTTTTTTCAAATGTATTTATTGAGGACGGCGGGAATGGAAAGAGATAAATCTCACATGAATGGGTGTCTCAAGTTATGTTTTGCTTTGATTTTTTCCACTGTTTTTTTGGCTCATGCCGAAGCGGGAAAAACAACGGATTTTGAGACGGAATTGACGCAATTACTCGATAAAATAAACGCGGCAAACAAACAACTCGAGTCTGTTAAAGCTGACATTAACTACCAAAGAGATATACCTTTACTGGGCGAATCTGAAAAATCTTCCGGGAAATTTTACTTTGTGCCCCCGGATAAGATATCTATGGCTTTAGATAAACCCCGGAACGAAGAGATATATTCGGACGGAGAAAAGTGGTGGCTGGTTGACCACAGCGCCAACCAAGTCGAGATTTACACGGTTGATGCCGAGGGCAGGATGGCTGAATCCGCCTTTCTCACGTTGGGCTATGGCAGCGGCTGCGAAGATTTAAGAGAAAAATATGATTTGAAACTTCTCGATAAAACACGGGAAACGAAAGAAAACAATGACGTAAAAACTCACACGGAATGGCATGTCCGATTAACGCCAAAAGACAAGGAAAAATCTGCAAGATTCGATCAGATGGAATTTGAGGTCAGTGATGATCTGTTTTTGCCGCACAAGGTCATCTTGTACGAGAGCGACGGAGAAATAATTCAATCTTACAGCCTAAACAACATACGGTTAAACGAAAAGATTGATGATAAACGATTTATAGGGGACATTCCCCGCGGCTACACAACGATCAGTCAGTAAACCATTAGAAAAGCTGCAATAATAATAATGAATAAAACAAAATGCGTTTATGCCGGAAGTTTCGACCCGCCCACCAATGGACATGTTTTCATGATTGAGAAGGGTGCCGAGCTCTTTGACAATCTGGTGGTGGCCGTCGGGATAAACCCCCAAAAAAACTATACCTTTACAACCCGGGAAAGGATTCAAATGCTGGAGGAATCCACCGGCTCCTATGATAACGTAACCGTCGATCACTTTGAAGGGCAATATCTCGTCAGTTATGCCAGCGCGGTCAATGCGAATTACATACTCAGGGGCATAAGAAGCCATCAGGATTATGAATTCGAACGTGCCATGCGAAATGTGAATGAGGACCTCGACCCTCAAATTACATCCATTTTTTTAATCCCCCCGCGGGAAGTCTGTGAAATCAGCAGCAGTTTTGTTAAAGGCATGGTCGGCCCCGAAGGATGGCAGGAGGCGATTAAACCCTATGTGCCTGCGGCCGTATTCCGAAAACTCCTGAAAAACCCCGTAAGCTGGCACACCCAGAGCGGCGGCGCGGAAACGGCTTCGGATTGATTTTAGTAAGTCCTCAGTCAAACACGTTGTTCCCCCCACTGTGCCCTGTGCCGGTGGAATGTTGATTAACCACTACGTGCCTGTAAATATTCCGTGAAACACGTTACCGCCGGGCTTGTCCCGGTGGAGCGGTATTTCTGCACT
>JAGYMJ010000479.1 GCA_018400625.1 Planctomycetota bacterium | reverse complement strand
CGGCTTATTCAGTAAGATCAGCCATCCGGTAATGCAACTGCAATCGGGTCTGCGGGAAGATAGTTTTCGTTTCATTGAGCAACCTTAATAAACGCTGCACTGCACGATCCATCCTGGGATTGTTCATCCTGTGTAAAAGAAACTTGCCCTGAATACAACAACTTTTCTCTGATCCAGAGAACTTAATAATACATTAATCCACTAAAACGCGAAACTCCACCGAGTTATTTCCTCTTTTTGACTCAAAAAGCCACCGCCGGTACCGACGACGGTCTTTATCGAACTTGAGCAGAAAACGGCGTTTATGAGACCTGAGGGTAAGATGCCATATATGGCCGGGAAGAAAATATCGATTGGCTCTGGGCATAAAGCTAATCCTTCATTAATGACATACGGTCAATCCACTTTTTGAATGAAAAGCATGTTTTGATTTAATGATTTTGGTATAGTGATTATATCGGCATAGATAAACGCCTGCAACTTAAAGATTTCTACCTAAACGCTTACAAAATCCTTAGAAGCCTCCTCAATAGCTTACTCCGGTCCGACCCCAATACTTTTCAGAAAAAAAGACGTTGTCCACTGTAAACTAAGGATTAATCATTCAACACTTCCCGGATGGGATATTTTCCCTTTTATGGCACTTGCCGCAGCTACGGCCGGATTGGACAGAAAGACTTCACTTTCAGGGTCGCCCATGCGCCCACAAAAATTTCTGTTGGTTGTCGCCAAGGCCTTTTCCCCGGGCGCCAGTATGCCCATGTGCCCGCCAAGACATGGCCCGCATGTCGGGGTGCTTATCGCACAATCGGCATCAAGGAATATCTCAAAAAGCCCCTCATCCATCGCCTGCCGATAAACTTCCTGTGATCCCGGGAAGATAAGGGTCCGCACTTTGGGGTCCGTTTTATGACCTTTGAAGATAGAGGCCGCAATTCTCAGATCGCTTATCCGCCCGTTCGTACAGGAGCCGATGACGACTTGATCGATCTCGGTGTTGTTGAATTCTTTTACGGAGGCCGCATTTGACGGCAGGAACGGAGCGGCAACCTGAGGTTCAAGCGATGAAACATCCCATTCATACACCTTTTCATATTCCGCATCGGGATCGCTTTGCAGAAATTCTATTGATTGGCTGCCGTGCTTACGTCTTTTGCCATGCTTCTCCCAATAAGCGCGCGTTTTTTCGTCGGGAGCGATGATGCCGTTTTTCCCGCCGGCTTCAATGGCCATATTGCATAAGGTAAACCGGTCGTCCATTGGCAGATTTTCCATTACCGGTCCGCAAAACTCCATCGCTTTGTAGAGGGCGCCGTCCACACCTATCTGAGCTATTGTGAAAAGGATAATATCCTTCCCACCGACCCATTCAGACAGTTCCCCTTTATACACAAATTTAAGGGTTTGCGGTATACGCAGCCAAACTTTACCGGTGGCCATGCAGCACGCCAGATCGGTGCTGCCGATACCGGTTGAAAAAGCCCCCAGCGCACCATAGGTACAAGTATGCGAATCGGCGCCTATGACGAGTTCGCCCGGCCCCACAATGCCCTGCTCCGGCAGGAGAACATGTTCGATACCCACCCGACCCACTTCAAAGTAGTTAAGTATTTCATGTTTTTTGGAAAATTCACGGAGAATCTTGGACAATTTTGCAGCTTTAATATCCTTATTCGGAGTGAAATGATCGGGGATGAGAGCGATGCGCTCGTTGTCATGCACATGATCGAATCCCGCCTTCTGGAATTCCTCTATGGCTATCGGCGCTGTGACATCATTTCCCAGGCAAAGGTCAACATCCGCCACTATGTATTCGCCGGCGGTTACGGAGTCCCTATGGCAATGGTTGGCAAGTATTTTTTCTGTAATATTCATTTCTACCCAATATCCTATTTTGAGATGAGCCCATTTGAAAAGCTTATAATAATCCACTTTTATTAAAAAGTCAAACACATGAGACGTTAAATTTTTGTCTGAGATGTCCTAAAAATGAGCAACATTAAACATGTTATTTGTTTTCAGGTGCAAAAGATCGTTATAATAGGAATGGTCGTCCTCAGCGAAACCCGCAGCATCCCCACCGTGCCTTGTGCCGCGGATTCTTTCTTCAGCAGTTCCTCCGGGAGAAAAATCAATATCTTTACCC
>JAGYMJ010000478.1 GCA_018400625.1 Planctomycetota bacterium | reverse complement strand
CATTAGGCTCATCGGCGAAGTATGCAAGCCAGCCGGAAGAATCAACAATATTCATACCCTGTCTTCCTCTCGTTTGAATTCAGTGTTGATGCCTTTGAGAAAGCCACGAAGTTCTTTAATGTCGCGTTCCGGGATAAGCTCGATTCGACCTGCATATTCAACAACTTGCATTTTTTGGCCCGGATGAAGCTTTAATGCCTCCCTGACGGTTTTTGGTATAACAACTTGATATTTTGGTGATACGGTTACCGATTGCATGTCAACACCTCCATCGATTTATTTGTGCTACGATATCATGATCGATATGGTTTTGTCAATGATATTCATACCCAACGGCTCAAAATAACCGGCCGGCGTGCTTTTCCGCCGGGCGGATTGATTTTGTTGTTAACCCTTCTTTTCTAATTTATTCGTAACTGCCGCTCGCAAGGAGTCATATGCCTTGAAGACAATATCCTCCTTCATTTCTTGATTTATCATAACAACAAGGGTCGGCATCTGCACATCGGAGTCGTATATTAATTTATCGAAAAAATCTTTCGGATCAATATCAGGTATATAAATTTTTAAAAAATCAACTACTTCATCGACAAATAGTTCCATCCCGGCTTGCAGTTCTTTTTTCATCGCGCTTTTATCTACCATCCCTTTTTCGATGGGAACAAACAAAAGTTCCCGCGGGTTCTTTTGAAATTGTCCCAAGCCATGACAAAATTTTGGATATTGTATGGCTGGGGACGCCCTTAAGATAGTAAGTTTTAGTCCGAGATGCTCGTTTTCCTTATCTTTATGACGGCGCTCCCGCCCACCCGGTGGTGGTCTGGGTGGAGGAGGATGTCCCTGTCAGCGGCCCGATGCGTGGACCCCGGGCGCCGACTGCGGGCAGGCGATGGCCTTCGGTCTGGCCACCCTGACCTGGTCTCGCAAATGTTGACCAGCAACACCCTTCATTTTTGAAATAAGTCAGAGTTGGTTCCAGTCCGCTCGAAGACAATGCGTTTGGATTCAACTACATATATCAACAGCCAGTCCGATTCGATGTGGCATTCCCGTCGCTCCTTCCAATTGCCAATCAGCTTATGGTCGCGATGAATGTCATCAAGCGGCTCCTCGGCCACTAAAGAACGGATGATTATTTTCAATTTTTCAAGGTTTTTACTGCACCTTTTCATCCGCCTAACGTCGCATTCAAACTGCTTTGTGTATGCGGGTGTCAGCATTATATGCCTAATTTTTTGAACATATCGTCGGCGTCATTGCAAATAATCACGTCACGTCCCGCATCTGTATCGGTAAAGGTTCTGCGAGTGACCTCGTTAGGAATGGCTACGTCAAAAGGGAGCCCTTTTTTTAATTCGACCTGCTTATAAAACAAGGTGATCGCTTGAGTTGTAGTCAGTCCGAGCTCCTGAAATATGTGCTCAGCCTTGCCCTTTAAATCGGGTTCAATTCTGGCTCTGATGGTGGATGATTTACCCATGGTTCGCCTCCATTTGAGTTTTTCTATACGTAGCCCAAACGGGGTACATTGTCAAGGTTTGCATGAAATCGAGCACATTGTCCAACAGTGTAATTGATTGAAATGGTCTGCCATATGCCGCCATATGGGAGGATTGCTATTCCGATTCCGACATTACTTTTTTTGTTTCATCTTGATAATCTTCCCCGGTCGCACTCATCCCACCCCCCGGATTATTCCTTCTTGACACCCGTCGGTTCGGCCTCCTATACTTTTGCGGTTCCTGATGAAAAATTCCTGAGATCGGCGGCAGGTTATGGCGAAACTCACCTTGGACGAGTGGCTGGCCCGGAAGGAATCGGACCGGCGCTTTACGGAAAATGTTCGGGCGCTGAAACGTATTCCTTATTCAGAGGGCAGTTTCGAACCCTTCCCGGCCTGGCTTGATTCCCGCCTGCGGGCCGCCCTGGAAAAAGATGGCATCGACCGCCTCTACAGTCACCAGGGCGAGGCCCTGGAGCTGGTCCGCGGGGGCCGGAACGTGGTGCTGGTGACGCCCACGGCGAGCGGCAAGACGCTCTGCTACAACCTGCCGGTGCTGCAGCGCATTCTGGAGGAACCGGAGACGCGGGCGCTCTATCTTTTCCCCACCAAGGCGCTTTCACAGGACCAGATGCACGAGGTGCACAGCCTCATCAACGAGACGGGGGCGAACATCGGCACCTATACCTATGACGGCGACACGCCCGATGACGCCCGCCAGGCCATCCGCCGCCGGGGACACGTGGTGGTAACCAATCCCGACATGCTCCATGCCGGCATTCTGCCCCACCACACCAAGTGGCGTCAGCTTTTCATGAACCTCCGTTTCGTGGTGATTGACGAACTCCACGTGTACCGGGGCGTTTTCGGAAGCCACTTCGCCAATGTGCTGAGACGTCTCGACCGGGTATGCCGATTTTACGGGGTCGATCCCGTGTATGTCTGTTGTTCCGCCACGGTGGCGAACCCGAAGGAACACGCCGAGCGGCTTCTGGAACGTCCAGTGGAACTCATCGACGAAAGCGGCGCGCCACGGGCGGGCCGGACGTTCATTCTCTATAACCCGCCCATCGTGAACCGCGAGCTGGGAATCCGCCAGTCAGCGCTCACGCCGGCGCGGAACATGGCATCGGAACTGATCGAGAACAACATCCAGACCATCGTATTCACCACGAGCCGTCTGAGTGTGGAAGTTCTCGTCAAGTATCTCAAGGATCGATTCGGCCGGGGGAAACCCACGGATGACAAGAAGGTGGCGGGATACCGCGGTGGCTATCTGCCGAACCTGCGACGTGAAATCGAGGCGGGATTGCGTGAACGGCGTGTCATGGGGGTGGTGAGCACCAACGCCCTGGAACTGGGAATCGACATCGGCGACCTGGAGGCCTGCATTATGGCGGGTTATCCGGGGTCCATAGCAAGCACCTGGCAGCAGGCGGGCCGGGCTGGACGACGACGGGGCCACAGCCTGGCGGTGCTGGTGGCGAGGAGCAACCCCATGGACCAGTACCTGGCGGAAAACCCGGATTATTTTTTTTCCCGCTCGCCGGAGCACTGCCGCGTCAACCCCGACAACCTGCTCATCCTGCTTCACCACCTGAAAAGCGCGGCCTTTGAGCTGCCCTTTCAGAAGGGTGAACGTTTCGGCCCGGAAAACATCGAGGAACTGCTGGAGTACCTCGAAGAGAAAGGCGTGCTGCACCGGGTGGACGACCGGTGGCACTGGTCGGCGGAAAGCTACCCCGCAGACGAGATAAGCCTGCGAAGCATCAATCCGGAAAACGTGGTCGTGGTCGACACGACAGACCGGGGCGATCACCGGGTCATCGCCGAGGTGGACTGGGACAGCGCCTTTACCGCTGTCCACGACGAGGCCGTGTACATGGTGGAATCGCAGCAATATCACGTGGATTCCCTCGACCTGGAACGGAAAAAGGCCTACGTTCACAAGGTGGATGTCGATTATTACACCGACGCCATGACGTATACCAACGTGCGGGTCATCGACGGTTTTGCAACCCTCGAGCAGGATCCTGTCGTCGTCGAGCACGGTGAAGTCCAAGTCGTGAGAAAAGTAACGGGTTACAAAAAAATAAAATTTTATACCTCGGAA
>JAGYMJ010000477.1 GCA_018400625.1 Planctomycetota bacterium | reverse complement strand
ACGGAACGATCACTCTTCAAACAGTTACCGAAAACGGCCCAAGGCCGAAATCGGTAACGGATTTACAATTTTGTATCATGGGGTCTGCACTTGGATGATTCTCCCGATTTAACCCCCCATACACTTCAAATCAGCGGGTTCCATGGATACCGTGGGCGGCGGGTTTACGCCGTGGTGCACTGCCAGCGCGACAACGTGGTCGGGCGTCGGACTGAACGTTCGAAACAGCCATCCCTCCCGCTCCACCGCAATAAATTCCTTTCGTTTGCGGGATTGCGGGAAAAGATCAGCGCGGGCGGTGGACGAGATCCGTCGCTGGTCGTGGAGCTTTCGCCAAGGAATCCTAATGTAGCATCTCATCTTCTGGTCTTTGGAGGGGGCGGCTACAACCCTATAGCAACTGGGAGTGACGACGCTCGATCAATTGAGGCGGGACCATGAAGACATCAAAGCATTTCTGGCTATTCCTGTTCCTGACAGTTTTGTTGACACATGGCTGCGGGGGCGAAGCTCAAAGGACATCTCAAGAGAGAACAATCCGGATTTACCCTCCCCCCGGGTTGACTCTTGAGATTCCGGAGCCTGAGCCCCCTCCCGTCCCACCTAAAGGGGAGGGCGAGGCAATGGCTATCGAAGGCTTGATCTATTGGTACGAAACCTACCTGTCGCTTTTGAAAGAAGCCTTCCGGCAAGCCGAAGCGGATAAGGCGGCAATTCGTGAGTGGACAAAGGAGCACCAGGATGAGGATAAAAAGCCCGAAAGGGATTAGTTTCAACTTTGGTATAGGGAAACATTGGATCCCGTCATTTTTGATCATTCCCGTTCCGCTTAGGACCATTCGGCCAAAAATACAGGAAGCTGGCAAGCTGACCACCGTCAAGCGGTTTGGTTTCAGGCTGGACATCCTCCTGGGGACCCTCCGTCGGCCGGTTCCCAAAATTTACAAAAGGGAATTCTGGCTCCGGCATGCGAAGTCGCCCGGGGACCCGAACTACGTGACGAAAGAGACCGCCATCAACCCGTGGAATTCGGGGCACCATTGGTTTGGGCTGACGATCCCGGTATGCCCTGGATTTTTTTCTCCGCCTGTATCCAGACTGGAAAGACGAAACAGCCGGGGTTTTATGTCGGCACAAAAATTTATGCTGTCTACAGGGTGAGCGGCCAATTATTGGATTACAAAACCCAGCGATACCAGGTCAACAAGGAAGGGAAACCGGTTTACACTTGGGCCGGAGAAGCAGAACAGGGGAGCCTGTATTTGTGCCCGAGCGCGAGCTTCCGCTCGGATTTGATCGAGGATCAAATAAGGTCTTTTTATCTGGTGACAACAGTCTGGTGATCGGATCTTGACAAAAGGCATGTTAATTCGGTATTTTTTAACGAAAGATCAAAGTCTGCATCGTAGCGCGGGCTCATACCCTGAACAGTACGGCCGTTTAGCGCAAGGTTTGGTTTGTCATTTTGATTTCAGATACTGTATGCCTTGACAGATGGTTGAGGGGCAGTAAAATATAAATATATAAAAGGCTAAGCAGAAAAGTACGACCGCTTGGAGATGATGATGTATAGAACGGATTTTTTATTTGCTACACCGAGCTTTGTAGGAGGCATGGCAAGTGCGATTGATTTAGGTGCCACACTTGTGTCTTATAATGAGGCGCCTACACCGGAGGCTGCAGACGCCCTGGCTATAGAAGCGGATTGGCGCGTCACGGAAAATGATTTTATAGACGCTGTAAATGATTGGCAAGGCTTTGCCCATGACGAAGAAGAAGCCTAAAGGCCAAAAGAAAACGGATCAGTCTCTACAGGAAAACAAAACTGCGCAGAAACAGATTAACACCCATATTGCCCGGGCCACATACCAAGGTCCTTTACCCCTTCCTCATATGCTCGCACAATACGATGAAGTAGTGCCAGGAGCAGCGGATCGCATAATTACGATGGCCGAGTCTCAATCTAAGCACAGGCAAAAAATGGAGAGTTCTGTTATGGCTGCTGGGATTAGAGATAGCTTGTTAGGGCTCATCTCTGCTTTTTTGATTGGTATAACTACTGTTGTAGGAGGCACCATTTGCGTTTTGAAGGGTGTGTCGACTGGTGGGACTATCCTTAGTGGGTCAGGGCTGGCTGCTCTTATCGGGGTTTTCAAAACAGCTTTCCTTGCTCCCTGAGTTTTACCGCAGCCTCCGTCGCCTTCAAGGAGTCAGACGATGAAAAGAGAGATACCTCCTGTGCATCCCGGCGAAGTCCTGCTGGAGGATTTCCTCAAGCCCATGAATATCACCCAGTACCGGCTCGCCAAGTCCATCGGGGTGCCCCAGCGGCGCATTGGAGAAATCGTTGCCGGAAAAAGGGCGATTACCGCAGATACCGCGTTGCGACTGGCCAGGTTTTTCGGCACAGATGCCCAGAGTTGGATGAATCTGCAGACCCATTATGACCTTGTTATCGCGGAACAATCCCTCGCCGATCGGCTGGATCGAGAGATTCTTGCTCATGCCGAGCAATGCACCGTTTGAAAGGGAACTTTTTATCAATCTGATATAAAGTCATAGAAGCAAAAATAACGGGCACTCATGCGGTTTCTGTTGAGAGGAGCAAATTGCCTGTAAATTTTACGATGGCGTGCGATGATTTACAGATACAGCCATATTGATGTGTTGATAAGGACTTGCTTGCCTGTATGATAAAAACTAACTGTTTTGGCCATTGTAAAGAGCGCAAGGCATCCCGGGCTCATCTTTTATAGGGTTGGAGAACCCAGGGAAGCTGTCGTTCAAAAGGATACCAGGGTCTTGAAGGAACTCGGTTCCATTCTAGGGAGCAAATGGTTGGGAGGAATTGTTATCTACCGGGGAAATGAAATCCGGCGAATTGACGAGCCCAACCTATGGGCGGTTCCCTCAAGGCGGCTTTTTCAGC
>JAGYMJ010000476.1 GCA_018400625.1 Planctomycetota bacterium | reverse complement strand
AGCACACTGCAGTCAGAACGCCTGCATAGTGAAGAATTTTTTTCAGTAATGGCTTATTGCTGTTGTTCTCGTTCCGTTTTTCCATGTTCATAATGACGATCCTGCCTGTTTTGTTTTGGAACCATATATTCTGGGCTTACAATAACGGTCGATTAAAGGTACTGCGGTATTCATGAGTAGAATTGAATAGGCCACCCCCTCAGGGTACCCGCCGTAAAGACGTATGACTACGACAAGAATGCCGCAGCCCACTGCGAAAATTAAACGCCCCAGCGGCGTTACGGGCGAAGTGACCATATCAGTCGCCATGAAGAAGGCGCCGATAAATAGTCCACCTGAAAGAACATGATAGTAAGGGCTGAAATCCAGGCCGGACTTTGCCGGCAAGAGGTAGGTAAGAACAAAAACTGTTCCGATGTAGTACACAGGAACGCGCCAGTCGATAATTTTTCTGAAAATCAAATACAAGCCGCCTATTAACAAGGCCAGTTTACATGTCTCACCAAGACTTCCCGAAACCCCAATCCCGAGGAAAAGCTCCAGGTAGCTGTCCACTTGCTCGACCAGAGGGCTGGCCTGGGTTACTGCATCGGCACCGTTTCCAAACAATGAAGAGGGTACCATCCATTCGGAGAGATTAACTTCCGTAGGGTAGGCGAATTGCACGAAAACGCGCCCCGCCAGGGCGGGGTTCCAGATATTATGGCCCAACCCGCCGAAACAGTGTTTGACTATAGCAATCGCAAATCCTGCTGCAACAATGCCGACGTAATAAGCGCTGCCCGGCGGCAAAATCATCGCCGTCAGAAGACCGGTAACAAAAGCGCTGCCGTCCGAGGCGTGATGCAGTGGCTTACCTCGCAGTTTCAAGCATATCAGCTCAGAAATCAAAGCCGCTATGATGCAGTTTAAATAGATAGAAACTGCTGAAAGCCTGAAAAAGTAAATACTCATGACGACGGCCGGCGTCAGCGCCAGGGCCACAGACCACATAATTGTTGATATTGTGTCCTCATCTTTCAGATGAGGCGACGATTTAATCAGAAGTTTTGACATGGTTTCATTCACGAGCTAAATTGGGTGCTTTTCGTTACAAAAAAACGGTTTTATTGGCCTAATGCTTAGTTGCGTAAGTCCGCGTAAAGTTTTAAGTCTGGAAATCTGTAAATATTCTGTGAAAACGTTACCGCCGGGCTTGTCCCGGTGGAGCGGTATTTATGCAACAAAAGCCCTATGCACCGGCCGCGGCCAATTCCGCCTTACACCATTTTATCATATGCACGATTTTTCTATTGGCGGGGCAGATATATGCACAGCATCCACATTCTTTACATTCCCGGACCTGGTATTCCTCCTGTGCTTCCTGCCATCTTTCATTTTCACATAAAACACTGATCATATTCGGCATCAGTCGCAGGGGGCATGCCTCAACACACCGTCCACAGCGGATGCAAGCGCGCTGTTCACCTATTTCAGCGGCCCTCATAGCCAATATGCCGCTATTGCCTTTTAGGAGCGGCACTTCCGTCTGCCCCTGTGCAACCCCCATCATGGGACCGCCGGATATCAGCAATTTCATGTCATCTTCAACCTCCTGCCTCTTTAATATGTGCTGGATGGAAGTTCCTATCAATTCGTAGAAATTCCCAGGTTTTTTAATCGCGGTTCCGGCCACTGTCAGTGGGCGCTCAATCAACGGTATTTTGTACTGGATGGCCTCTCGAATCGCCAGCGCGGTGGCGACATTATGAACGAGGCAGCCGACATGTGAGGGCAAACCGCCCCCCGCCGGCACTTCCCGGCCGGTTATTGCTGTTATCAGTTGCTGTTCGGCGCCTTGCGGATAGCTGACCTCAAGCGGTAAGAGTTGAATATTTTTATCGGCGTTTTTCTCGAGTTCCTGCCTGAAAGCGGCGATAGCGTCCGGTTTGTTTTTCTCTATGCCGATATAACCGTTTCCGGCGCGCACAATTTTCATTATAAGCCGGGTGGCTTGAATTATTTCCTGCGTTTTTTCGAGCATTAAACGGTGGTCGCAGGTGAGCATGGGCTCGCATTCAGCGCCGTTTATTATAACATCGGAGACAGGGGTTTCCTCGGGGGGGCTCAATTTAACATGGGCGGGGAAAGCGGCGCCGCCCATACCGACGATTCCGGCCTGCCGGACGAGAGCGATCATTGATTGGGGTTCCATGTCCGAAACATTCTGTTCTTCATTGCAGCCCTCAGCCCATTGGTCTTCACCATCGTTGTCGATGATAACAGCCGCAGCGGGTTTTCCTGTCGGGTTATGTATCCGGTTCTCCATACGCTTGACCTTTCCGCTGACGGGCGAATGGATATTGGCGCTGATAAATCCCTGAGCTTCACCGATAAGCTCCCCCTTTTTGACTTCCTGACGGCGCTTAACGACAGGAACGGCGGGGGCGCCGATATGCTGTGCCATCAAAACTTCCACTGTTGCCGGTGGTTCGGAGCGCTCAAGGGGCATGTCTTTCGTCTGTTTGCCTTCCGGAGGATGCACGCCACCGTAGGGAAATGTGATTTTTTTATTGTTTTTTATTGCCATAATTTTTCCTGAATGTGCGTTTTTTTATTTCAATTTCAGAAAACGTCCCATCTGTCTGACAGCCTGTTTGAGCCGCTGTTCATTCTCCACCAGAGCCATTCTCAGGTATTGTTCACCGCCCGGGCCGAACGCTTCACCGGGGGCAACGGCAACATTGGCCTCTTCAAGCAGCAGCAGGCTGAAATCCAGAGAACTCATGTGCCGGTATTGTTCGGGGATTCTCACCCAGGCAAACATGGTGGCCCTGGGCTTTTCCACCGGCCATCCGATCCTCTCAAGGCCCTCGCAAAGAACGTCACGTCGATGTTCATACAGCAGCGCTTGCTGTTTTGATGTCTCTTTGCAGTGCCTGAGCGCTATAATACTTGCAATTTGCACCGGCATGAACATTCCATAATCAAAATACCCCTTGATGCGGGAAAGAGCACCGACAGCATCTTTATGCCCGACAGCGAATCCTACGCGCCAGCCGGCCATGTTAAAGCTTTTTGACATGGTTGTAAATTCAACACCAATTCCTCGTGCCCCTTCGACCTGAAGCATGCTGGGGGCGGTATAGCCGTCGAAAGTAATATGACTGTAGGCAAAATCGTGAATGAGAAACAACCCCTTTTCACGGCAGAAGGGGATGAGTTTTTCAAAAAAATCCCGATCGACAGTTAATGTTGACGGATTGTGCGGGAAGTTAACAATCAGCATCTTCGGTCGGGGTTTGAAATTATCTAATGTGAACCGAAGATCGCTGAAAAACTTTTCTCCCGTGCCGAGAGGTATAGAGAGCACCGAACCGCCGGCAAGCCTTACTCCGTGTATATGGACGGGGAAGGCCGGACTCGGCACAATCGCAATATCGCCCGGCCCCATTGCAGCCAGGAGCAGATGCGAGAGCCCTTCTTTACTCCCTATGGTGCAGACCACTTCATCTTCCGGATCGACTTCAACACCGTATTCTGCGCGGTAAAAACGGCTGACTTCCCTTTTCAAGTTATAAATCCCGTCCGCCTGAACACTGTATCGATGATTTTTGGGGTCTTTGACAGCTTCACACAATTTATCAATGATGGGCCTGGGGGTTGGGTCGGTCGGATTCCCCATGCCAAGGTCGATGACATCTTCCCCCGCACGTCGGCGTGCGGCTTTAATAGCATTGAGCCTCCCGAATATATAAGGCGGCAGTTCAGTTAACCGCTGAGCAAATTCTATTTTCTGCTGTGCGCTCATTCAGTTGTATCTCTCTATCTCGGCTTCCCTTTCGAGTTCGCGTAAAAGTGCGGGTATAGCGCGTTGGGCCTCCCGCTTTTTGTACCCATCATCCGTTTTTATCTCTTCACCAGGCTTTTTCGCGGCCTGATCATCCTTTTCCAGAAGCATGAAAAAAACATATCTTCCGTCTTCTTCAAAAATTTCTGAAAGCTGACCGGGCACAAGACCATCAATCTTTTCATAATAGCTTTCTTCCGGCGTGATTTCCGATACTATTCCACATGTTAACCAGGCCAGGGGGTCGTCGGATTCGATAAGGACGAGTTTCGAGAGGTTACCCTGGTTCTCAACGGTTGTGCGCACCTGGTCTATTTCTTCTCTGCTTTTGCCGGTAAATCTTTGAACTGCAGCCTTCGGTCCGGAAGCTCTTTCTCTTGTGTTGTCGGTATATTCTTCCGAAATCAACCGATCTAAAGCAATCCTTTGGGCTTTCAAGAAGGTTTCAATACCCTCCCTATCGAGATAAAGCTGCTGTATATGGTTCATGTAAAGATCAGGGGAAAGGCCTTTTGAAAAAAGCTCCTTTTCAAATTCCGCGGGCAAATAATCGTTGTCAAAAGCTTCGGAGATGAAAAGTTTCCGGGTCATTTTATCCCGTTTTTTCTCAACATCGACCTGAGCGACCTCGATACCTTTTTTTTCGGCCTCCTGGGCGATCAACTCCCTTTCAATGACTCGGGGCAGGTACTCGAAACCATATTGTTGTATAAGAATATCTTCAAACTCACTTTCCATAATTTGTCTGCCGTTGACTTCCGCCAGAACACCATTCTCTGATCCCAGCGGCTCATCTATCACGGCTTCTTTTCGTAATTCCTCCAGCCACAAGGGTATTAAATTCTCTGCCTTTCTGACATACATCTCGTCTTCAATCTGATTCTTCACCTCTTCAAAATCAACATCTGCTTCCTCAAAGATGTTGATAACCTTCATAACATGCCAGCCTCTTTCCGTTTGGTGAACGAACATGTCTTCCGGCTTTTTATCAGCGAAGGCGCTTCCCAATTCCGTGTCGGAAGGGAACGGGAGCATCCGGCCATTGTAGGGAACACTTCTTTTATCGTCAGATACTCTTTCCACCATTTCATCCCAGTGTCCGGGATTCAACCGGAGGTAAGCATAGACCTGCCGTGCTGTTTCCTGGTCGGCAACCTGGATATGAGCGGCCACTATACGTTGTCCGAAACGCCATTGAAAAAGTCGCTTCACCTCAGCTTCCGTAACATCAATATCAATATCATTATCATGCGCAAGAATTTTTTCTATAGTCAATCTCCTTTTAAGTTCCTTTTCATTTATAGTATCCCTTATTTGGTTTCTCAATTGTTCAAGTTCGGTACCTTCTCGTCGTATATAGATGACAAACTCCTCTCTTGTCAATCTGTTGTATTCAAATAAATCTTCGAGTTGCTTTTTGACTTCATGCTCCATCCTTTGATGAATCTCTTCTTCTGACAGGGATATCCCGGCTTCTTCGGCCCTGATATCAATGAGCTTCATATGGAGGAATTGGCCGATAACTTCGGGCCCGACAAAACGTTTCAACAGTTGACCCAGGCTATCACGGGAGACATATCTATCATTTACTCTAAGGATATACTCGCTTTTCTCTTCAGCTCTCAGATCAGTATGAGGAGCAGTTATCAAGGGAGTCAAAGCCAAAATTAGTTTTATTAAATACTTACTCGATAAAAGCGATTTATATTGCATTGGGATCGTTTACCACAAAGAGGCGGTTTTAGTTTTTATAACATACCGGTGAAACCGAAGAATGCCAACGACATAAGGCCCGCGCAAATAAAAGCTATCGGCATCCCCTTAAACGGTGCAGGCACATCGGCGGCGTCAAGCCTTTCCCGTATGCCGCTCATCAGAATCATGGCGAGAGTGAACCCTATACCGGCGCTTATCCCGTGCCAGCTTGCAACTATCAGGCCCTGTCCGAAACCCGTTTCCGCCACACTGCGAATCTCGACGGGCGCGTCAGTTGTGTTGAGTAGAGCGACGCCCATGATGGCACAGTTGGTGGTAATGAGCGGCAGATAGATCCCCAGGGCATCATAGAGCGCCGGGACGCGCGCCCTCAGGAACATTTCTACAAGCTGAACCAGAGTTGCAATAACAAGTATATACATAGGTGTACGTAAAACCAGCTCTAAATCGGCATCGATCCACAGCGCACCTTCTTTCAAAATCAATCCGTAGAGCAGGTAGGTGACAAAACTGGCGAGAAACATGACAAATGTTACCGCGGCCCCCATCCCCAGCGCGTTCTCCATCTTCTTGGTAACGCCGATAAACGGGCACAAGCCCAAAAATCGGGCAAGGACAAAATTGGAAACAAAAACGGCTGAGAATGAAATTGTCAGCACAGTTGTTAAAGTCATAATAGCTTCACTCCTTATAAATGAGTTTTCAGATTTTGCCGTTCAAAAGGAATTCATTTAACCCCATTATTCCCGCCTTCATTCGTTGATATTAAGAACTTTCATTTTTCAGAAAACGGTTGAAAAGGCCCATAAGTAAACCGAGCGCAAGAAATGCTCCAGGGGCCTGTATCATGACGCTTGCAGAGACGTATTCAAGGGGAAAACTCGAGGGGACCCATGGATAATCCCACAAAGTGCCGCTCCCGAGAGCTTCTCTTATCGCGGCCAATAATGAAATGGAAATGGTGAAACCCAGCCCGATCCCCAGGCCGTCAAGAACCGACCGGCCGAGAGTTTTGTTATAGGCAAACGCTTCAGCCCTGTTGAGAATTGCACAGTTCACGACGATCAAAGGTATAAATATCCCGAGAGCAGCGTTTATCTCCGGCGGCAGGTAGGCTTTGAACAGGATATCCACCATTGTTACGAACGAAGCTATAATGACGATAAAGCATGGTATCCTCACCTGTTCCGGTATGAATCTGCGAAAAAGTGAGATAATGAAATTGGAGCATACCATAACGGCGATCACCGCTATCCCCATCGCGACGGCGTTCTTCAGCCCGGTAGTAACCGCCAATGTCGGGCATAATCCCAATGCAAGCACAAAAACCGCGTTCTGCTGGATAAAACCTTTCGTTATCTCTTTCCTGAGACTATATTCGTCAGCCATCGTCATCACCTTTTAAGTTTTTCGTTCTATGTTGGATAATTGGGGACCTGCGATTTTTCACATTATTTTAACCGCAAAACGTTCCATATTCAAAGACCCGCTTTTTGCGGCCAGCAGCCCGGCCGAAAACCCGGCTCGTA
>JAGYMJ010000475.1 GCA_018400625.1 Planctomycetota bacterium | reverse complement strand
ACAGGGTACGGTAGGATGCCACGTGGTTCACTGAATATTTATCTTCTCGCTCACTGCGGTGCATTGCCCCAGTCAGGAACCTGCAGGGTCTCGCCTCCATTCAACGCGGATTTGTGCGCCGTGACTCCCATAGCCATATAACGAACGGCCTCCCATATATTGATGGCGGGCTGTCTTTCGGACGCTATGGCATCGACGAATTCATGAACAAGGTAGGGATGCGAACCTCCGTGTCCTAGGGGGGTGAAATCCATATTCTGAAGGTCCCTCTCATCCACATCGCGGTTCATCGCTCTCTTAAAGGCGTTTTCGACATCTTCGGGCAATGAATCGAACATGTCTTCGGGGTCAACATCATATCCTTCAGGTGAGGGCAGATTATTGAGATCGACATTTTCCGGATCCGGCCTTTTGATCTCTACCCACCGGTCTTCAGCGAAAGAACCTTGAGTTCCCATGATTCGGAACATTTCGGAGCCTTTACCGAGTTTGCCGGGCGCTTCGCGCATCTCAGCGATTCTTACGGCAGCTCCGTTGGCCATTCTGAACAGAGCGAATTCGTTGGAGAAGGCATTATTTTCAAAAAAGGGATCAGAATTGTTATTGGCGAACCCGTAAGCATTAACCTTTTCGGCATGGGTTTTCATCACCCATACCGGGCCGCTGGTTGAATGGGTGGGATAGTGCATTGGACCGTCCAGCGCCCCACGCTTGCGATATTTTTCTTTGATCCTCAGCCATTCTTTTCCGCTCATGCTGCTGGTGCGGGAATGTTGAACCTGGCGCAGATTGCAGCGGCTATCGACATCATGACAGTATTCTCCCTCGGCATAGACAAAATCACCAAAAGCGCCTTGCTCGGCCTTCTTTCTGCAGAACATCGCCTGGGGGCGATAGCAAGTTGTTTCTCCGAGCATATACTTCATACCGGTCTGCTCGCAGGCTTCCACAAGCCTGTCGCACCAGTCGAGGATCTCGTCACCGTCGGGCAGTTTAATAATCGGCACGGCGCTGTACACATTTTTGCCGCTTTCCATTGCCTGAATACATTGAGGAGCGTGCAGCCAGGGCTGTGTGATCACGACCAGTGCGTCAAGATCGCTTCTGCAAATTTCGTCAAGACTGTCATATACATCATCGGCCTGGAATTTGTCCTGATAAAATATGTCTTCGGCAAATTTTTTTACGCGTTCAGGTTCACGGTCACAAAAAGCAATTCGATCGACAAGCGGGTGTGACTTAAAAAGCGGCGCGAATGCTGAACCGAACGATCCAAGTCCTACAAGTCCTAAACTGATACCCATAAGAATTTTCCTCCAGTAAGAGTATTGGTCATAAGCCGTTTGAATTGGCAACTCCCCCACAGCGCTGCCGGTCGCCAACCGCGCAGGGAGAGCTTAAAAAACGGTATGTCCTGCCATAACTTCCCCAATTCAAAACCCGTATTTTTCTCTCTCTTCTTCTTTTGTTATAATATAAAAACAATTATAGTTTAACATAATACTTCAAAATATCAATGCAACTTTAGGTTTCTTCGTATTTTGCTGCTTAAATGTTGTCCGGTTATACCCCGCATCTTTTTAGTTTTTATCAACATATTTCAAATACTTGGATGGAAATCTTTTGAAAAAAGAATGTGCATTCAAAGATGTAGAAATACGGCTGTTGTTGAACAGCGCTGATATTCGAGGTTGGCTGCCCGCCGTCGCCGACCTGCCTTATCCGGCCTTGCTTGAAAGCTCACGATATGACGGGCAGCAAGGACATTACTCCATCCTGGCATGGGAACCGTATAAGAAAATCACCTGCAGAAGTCATCAGGTCGAAATGGAAAATTTGTTGAAGAACACTTCTTATGTTAAAGTCGGCAATCCTTTCTCCATACTCTCCAGCGAGTTCAACAAACATCGAATTTCCCCTGATTTCCGGCTGCCTTTTGCCGGTGGTGCTATCGGTTATTTTTCTTACGACCTTCGCCACCAGATAGAATCGCTTCCCCAACTCTGTAACTACCAATTACCTGTTGCCGATTTTACACTCTGTTTTTACGATAAAGCGATCATCTTTGACCATAAAAAAGGGGCGACTTATTGGGTGGGTAAAAACAGCAACGGAATAAAAAAAATATTGAGGAAAAGGGAAATCTGTCTTAAAAAGCCGCAAGAAATATCTCACCCTGTCAGGGGTTGTTCGGATTGCAAACTCTATTCCAATTTTTCCGCCCGTGCATATAAATCCGCCATCCAGAAAATCATTGACTATATAGGCGCCGGTGATATTTTCCAGGCCAATCTTTCGCAGCGTTTCGAGGGGGACTGTAATGAGGACGGGCTCAGAATCTATCAAAGGCTGCGCAGCATAAATCCCGCTCCTTTTTCCGCTTTTCTGAGATATCCTGAATTTGAAATAATTTCTTCATCGCCCGAAAGGTTTTTGTTGCTCGATGGGGATAAAGTAACCACCCGGCCTATTAAGGGTACCCGAAAGCGAATAGCGGGGCATGATGCTTTCAACGATAAAATGAAAAAGGAATTGTTGAATTCTAAAAAAGACCATGCGGAACTTGCTATGATCGTTGATCTGGAACGCAACGACCTGGGAAGGGTTTGTTCTTATGGATCGATAAAAGTGCGTGAACATGCGGTTCTCGAAACCTATCCAACTGTTTTCCATCTTGTGTCAACTATTGAGGGCGAGCTGCATCGACCGCGCTTTGATGAATTCGATCTCATCCGGGCGGCGTTTCCCGGCGGTTCCATCACCGGCGCTCCGAAAATAAGGGCGATGGAGATCATTGAAGAGCTGGAACCCGTGGCCCGTAATGTCTATACCGGAAGCATAGGTTACATATCATTTCACGGCCGAATGGATATGAACATACTTATTCGCACGATGCTTAAATTCGACAACCGTATTTACATGCAATTCGGGGGGGGCATAGTCGCCGATTCCGATCCGGATTCTGAATATGAAGAAACAATCAATAAAGGGGATGCGCTCTTTAAGGCCGTAGGGGCGGAGAATTATTCTGAGATCATGGCCACCGTCAATACTTAATCACATACCCGTTAAAAGCATATGATTGGCAAATATGTCCTTATGGTTTATAATTTGTATTGGAAAAATGAATAACAGCAAATCAAACAACAACAATAATATTGATAAAGTCACGGATAAGGGTATGAAGTTAAATTGGCCCCTGTTCCATATCTTAGCGGTTTTCACTATCCTTTTCCTTCCGCTTTTCCATTCAAAAGCAGCGATGGATCAAACTCTTATGCCCCGGATGATCGCCCTCTGCGTCTTTTTGGCTCTCATGACTCTTGCGGTTCTGCAAAAAGACATTTTTGCTCAACTCGACTTCTCGATTATCAAGCGCCGGGGCATCTTCCCGTTAATGCTGCTTTATTTTATCATCACCCTCTTTTCCATTATTTTTGCAATAAATCCCACCGAAAGCCTTTTCGATGTTGTACGAACCCTGATATGGATTTCAATGACTGCCCTCGTCGCCCTTATCTTCCTGCAAGTTCAACAGTTCCGCGATTGGCTGCCGGGCTACGTTTTTGTCGCCGCCGGTGCGGCATTCACCATAGGACTTGTCCAATATTTTGGAAGCGGCAGCCGCAATGATGTGATGGGAGTTATGTCCAACATCAACGAGTATTCAACGGCATTGCTGTTGATGATTCCGTTTATTTGCTACGGCATTTACCGGTACAGATGGGACGGGAAACTGGCGGGTATTTTAGCATTGTTATGCATTGGGTTCATGATCATTCTTATCCGCACCCGATCCGTTTGGGTGGCTCTGGCCCTGAGCGCTTTGGTGATATGCCTGATCTTAGTATTTTTCCCGGCTAAATTTGGGTTAGGACGCCTGATCCACAGGGGGTTGGCAGTCGCCATAATTGCCGGGGCCGCTGCCGTAGTGATCGTCTTCAGCGGCGAGCCGCCGGAGGATGACTCCTCGATATATGGCCGTCTGCGTTCGATCACTGATCTTCGCCACAGCAGTATTTATATCCGAACCCGATCTTACGATACGACGATAGAAATGGTGAAGGATCACCCACTCACGGGGGTGGGGGCCAACAACTGGAAATTGCGCGTGCCGGAATATTTTGCAGGCCGTTTCGATCGCTATGATGAACTTAACTGGCGCAGACCCCATAACGACTACCTGTGGGTTTTGGCGGAAAAGGGGATTCCGGGTTTTGTGGTTTACCTTTCAATACTTGCTTTGATTCTCTATTACATTTTCTCTGTCCTTTTCAGAACCCCAACGATTGAGGAAAGGGTTTTTGCGCTCTGCTTGCTCGGCGGTTTCATCTCCTACCTGGTCGTTGCCTTTTTCAACTTCCCCTATGAACGCATGAACCACCAGGTCTATCTGTCCCTCTTGATGGGAAGCGCCGTGGCGGTTCGGCATCGTTTGGGGGCATGCCAACCTTATCGGTCACGTCGCCATTGCCTGCTGGTCGGCGTGCCGGTGGTTTTTTTGTTGACTGCCGGTGCCGTTTACAGCTATTCGGCGACAATGATGGAAGTCCATATAAAGCGGGCTCGTGCGGCAATCAATGCTCAACAGTGGCAGGCTGCGCTCCCTCAGCTCGAAAAGGCTCGCGTTCATATGAGAAATATATGCCCTCTTAATAATCCTATCGAAAATTATATGGGACGGGTATATGAGGGGCTGGGTGAACCAGAAAAGGCCGCGAAAAAATACAGAAAAGGCCTGACCCGTTTCCCGATGCATGTCAATTCCCTGTGGGCCATAGCCGTTAACAGTCATCAAAGGGGGGAGTTGGACGCCGCCGCCGAATACTTCGAAAAAATAGTGTCTGTTTTTCCCGGCCGGCGGGCCCACACAAGCTTATCAGCGGTGTACTACGAAATGGGAGACTATGAAAGCTCGCGACGCGCATTGGAACGGATAAAAAATTATAAAGATGACGAGGAAATAATGAGAAATATTCGGGCGCTGGACCGATTGATAGAACAAAATGAGCAGTGAGAACCTGTAAATATCCCGTGAATCACTTGGCATCCTACCGTACCTTGTAAAGCATCCCCACCGTGCCTTGTGACGGTGGAATGAAGATTAAACGCTACGCACGCTATCAACCCCTTTAGCCGTTAATGTCCAGTGAAACACGTTACCGCCGGGCTTGTCCCGGTGGAGCGGATCGGTTAAG
>JAGYMJ010000474.1 GCA_018400625.1 Planctomycetota bacterium | reverse complement strand
AGCTGGAATTATTGAAAAGTATGGTTCCGGAATAAAACGGGTGATGCAGTCCATGGCAGACGCAGGATCACCTGCGCCTGTTTTTGAAACAATTGTCGATAATTTTAAAGTCACATTATTTCCAATGGGTGACATATCAGGTGGCGGAGTAAGTGGCGGAGTAAGTGGCGGAGTAATTGGCGGAGTAAACGATCTTTTAGATTTCATTAAAGCCAACCCCGGCAAAAAATCCAAAGAGATCAAATCAGCCCTCAATCTACCGCAAAGAACATTGGAGCGTTGGTTAAAGGAACTGCGTGAACAAAAGAAAATAAAATTCCAGGGCCCACCCAAAACAGGAGGATACTATTTTTTGGATGGAACTGACCCCAAACTTAAAACTTAATCCCTTAACACTTAAAAATTAACCACTTAAAACCCCTTAAACTTTACATCTCAAAGGCACACCAATGACCAAAACTGAATCTCAAAACTCTGCTACCACAGCCGTCATCCCGGACCCCGATCCGGGATCCAGTAGTTGTAGTAGTTTGGATAAGCAAAGCGCATCATCATTAACTTTTCATTCTTAATTCTTAATTTAAACCCCGTAGGGTGGATAAGCGGCCTTGTCCGCCGAAGCCTCGGCGAAGGTGGAAGCGCATCCACCAATTACCGGCCGCACAGCGGCCTCAATCAAATCTAAAATTACAAAATCATCAAATCATAAAATGGTTATACGCATCCACCAAATGCCCAAGCGCAGCTTGTCCACCGAAAGAAAGAGAACTCATGCAATTCATTGACCTCAAATCTCAGCAAGACCGTATTCGTCCCCAGATCGAAGACCGCATCCGTCAGGTTCTGGACCACGGCCAATACATCATGGGCCCGGAAGTCAAAGAACTGGAAGAACAACTGGCTTCCTTTGTCAACGTCAAGCACTGCATCACCTGCTCTTCCGGCACGGATGCCCTGCTTATGGCCCTCATGGTCCTGGATATCGGCCCCGGCGATGAAGTGATTACCGTGCTCTATACCTGGATATCCACCGCCGAGGTCATTGCCCTTTTGGGTGCCAAACCCGTTTTTATTGATGTCCAGCCCGACACCTTTAACATGGATCCCTCGCAAATCGAACCGGCCATTACCCCCACACCCGGGCCATCATGCCGGTCGGCATATACGGCCAATGCGCGGACATGACCCGGATCAACGCCATTGCCCAAAAACACCACCTGCCGGTTATTGAAGATGCCGCCCAGAGTCTGGGCGCAACGCATCACAAGCAACTCTCCGGCGGCCTGGGCACCATCAGCTGCACCTCGTTTTTTCCATCCAACCCCCTGGGCTGCTATGGGGACGACGGTGCTATCTTCACCAGCGATGACGCCCTGGCTGAAAAACTCCGCCAGATTCGTATCCACCACGGCCAGAAAGTCAAACACCAGCATCTCCTGGTCGGCATCAACGGCCGCCTGGACACCATACAAGCCGCCATTCTCCTGGAAAAAATGACCATCTTTGCCGAAGAATGCGCCCTCCGCCAGCAGGTGGCCCGGTGGTGGTGAATTTGCAAGTGCCGCACTTAAACAGGCCGAAAAATTATTTGAAAAGAAGTATCTTCCAAAACGACGTATCGATGAAATAATCTGTGAGGTCGCCGATATTTTTGGTGTTTCACCTGAATTGATATGTTCAAAGAGTAGGAAAAAAGAGATATGCAAAGCAAGGGCCTTGTTCGCCTATATGGCGGTTGAAGAAACCGGGTATACAGGGGCCGATATTGCGCGTTATCTCGGAATAAGTGAAAGTAGCCTCTTCAACATAGAACTTAACATGCTGTCACCTCCAAATATGGAATAGAAAAATCGCCTGTAAAAAAGAAAGAAAGACGGGTAAAGATAGACCATATAACTTCATTCAATACAAACGCTTCGATGTGACGAGGCGTCTCGCCCGTCATCGGCAATGGGATAAAGGTAATATCCTTATTCGATAAGGGACATAAAAAAACTTTGTAACAGGTATGAATTTCATTCATTTGTAAAACCTCTTGACTCGGCCGGCACTTCGATATATATTAAAAATATATATCATTAATACTCCAGGAGGTAATTATGCATACGGCAAAATTATTTCAAAACGGGCGATCTCAGGCTGTCAGGTTGCCAAAGGCTTTCAGAATGCCGGGAGCTGAAGTTAAAATTTACAGGCAGGGGAAGCGGGTGATTCTTGAACCTATTGCCGATACATGGGATCTCCTTTTTGAATCACTAAACGAATTTCCGGATGATTTTCTGAAAGAGGGACGAACACAACCTGCAATACAGGGCCGGGAAGAAATATAATGTGTCAATTTCTTCTTGATACCAATATCTGTATCTATCTGATAAAAAATCGCTCTCACTTTTGTTCCTCTTCTCTTGCTATTTTATGAAATTCTTTTCTCTTTGCGTGGACTGATTTTCCGACCTTTTCCTTTATCCAGCGCCACACCTTTTTCGTCGGCGTCGAATCGATTGCCTTCTTGACGGTGTCCATGCTGAAATCGGATAGCGCCGCCGACAATCCAGGAAGCATGCCGGTAAAGCTTCTTTTGACTTGATCGTGCTGCATTTTCTTGTACTTTCCGATTACCGACTCGATGATTTCGCTGCTTGCCAGAAGCCTGTCCTCGACTCCTATTCTTTGCTGCTGCTCAGCGGCGAACAAAATCAGTTCTTCCTTTATATTAGAGAACCGGAGATTTTGAGGTAATTCATCCACGTTCATGTATCGGGCCTTGCTCCCAACTCGCTTCGCCCTTCAGCTCTTTTTTTACGATTGTCGCTCCCTTGTGTTTGATATCGTAGGTTCGCACAGTATCGTATTTTTCGCAGAATCTTTCAACTCCGGCCTTTATGTCTGTGCCGTTGTCTGAAACGATTTGCTTCGGTATCCCCTGAAAGAGACGAAAGGAGGTTAAAATGACGACACTTACCATGGAAATGCCGGATACCGTTTTTGCGGTGTTTGGTGCAGATCCGAAAGAATTTTCACATCAAATGCGAATTGCAGCTGCTATAAAATGGTATGAAATGGGGAAAATATCTCAAAGCAAAGGTGCGGAAATCGCGGGCCTTTCAAGAGCGGATTTCATAAATGAGCTGTCCGCAGCCAATGTTACACCATTCCAAATCACATCGGCGCAATTGCGTGAGGAACTTGCCGATGTCGATTGAAAGGGTTGTTGTGAACAGTTCGCCATTGATTGCCCTCTGCCGAAGTGGACAGGAAAGGCTGTTACCCCGGCTGTTTAAAACCGTGGTTGTACCTGATCAGGTGTATGAGGAGGTCATTGCCGGCAAAAACGATGAAGCCGCCAACGTATTGCGCTCACAGCCGGAATGGATGAATCGGGAAAAGGTGGAGATCAGCCTGACCGTAGCCGCATGGAACCTTGGAGACGGAGAATCTGCTGTTTTTTCATTTGCTATGAAAGTACCGGAACATAGGGCTGTTGTGGATGACATGGCCGCACGCCGTTGCGCGCGGGTGCTTGGTATTAAGACGCTGGGCACGGGAGGCTTACTGGTACTTGCCAAACGTCGCGGATTGATTGCTTCGGTAAAGGAACGGATACAGAAATTGATGGATTCCGGACTGTATCTGCCCGACGCAGTCGTGCAAGTGCTTCTATCCGAAGCTGGCGAGTGAATGGCAAATAGCGGGAAAAAACTTGAAGTCACAATTTCAGCCCGGAAAAATGCCGATGATTTTGTTAGACATGTTTTTCCGGCCGGATTGATTGAACAGATCGGTTTTAAGACGCTTGCCATTGAAAAAGGATCTCGCGTGGATACGGATTGGGTAGGAAATTTTTGGGTCTAGCCGAAAAGACCGTGGACGAGGTTCTCGGGTATTTCGGCGAAAATATTGCAGGCGTTCGTCGCAAATACCGGGAATTCATCTTCAACGCGGTAAAAAGTGGGAAAATCCTGTTTGGACAAAGCATAAAAAAGGATGGATTTAACCAATAAACCAGGGAAACTAGATTATATTGTTACCGACAAGTACGTCTGTGGAGAGAATCGATTCTTAAAGGTATCCGGGTTACCCTGCGGACATTGCTTGCCAGCCTGGCAGATGGCGATGATATTGTCACGATTCTAAAGGACTATACTTCTTTGACCGAGAGCCATGTCCGGGCGGCAATCGCCTTTGCGGCGGATTCGGCTCGGGACGATCTTCCTGTTCCAGCGATTCCGAAGGTGGCATGAAAATTAAGCTTGACGAAAATATGCCCGTGGGTTTGGTTGATGCGTTGCGCGACATGGGTCATGATGTAAATACTGTTTCCAAACCTTGAACATACTCGCCTTAATACCCGCACGCGGGGGCTCAAAGGGCATCCCGGGGAAAAATCTGAAAATGCTGGACGGAAAGCCGTTGATTGCTCACACCATAATTCATGCGTTGAACACCGCATCAATTACCAGAGTGGTCGTGTCCAGCGACGATCATGACATCAGGGTGATTTCAGAACAATACGGTGCCGAAACGATTGTGCGTCCAAAGGAAATCAGCGGGGATACGGCAAGTTCTGAATCCGCACTTTTGCATTCTTTGGATTACTTTCAGGAAAAAGAGGGCTATGAACCGGATATCGTTGTCTTTTTACAGGCGACATCGCCGATCCGAAGGCCGGACGACACTGAAAATGCAATTCAAACGTTTCTTCAATCCAAAGCTGACTCCTTGTTTTCCGCTGTACCGGCTCATGGCTTTGTGTGGCAAAATCACCAAAATGACCTGGAATCGGTAACGTATGACTACCATCACCGTCCCAGAAGACAAGAAGACACCGAACACGTTGTAGAAAATGGATCTATCTATATTTTTAAACCATGGGTGCTGCGTAAATTAAATAACCGTCTTGGCGGG
>JAGYMJ010000473.1 GCA_018400625.1 Planctomycetota bacterium | reverse complement strand
CACCGGCACAGGGCACGGTGGGGATGAGGCAACGGGGTTCACTGAATATTTCGGCGGAGGGGTATTTATGCACGGCAATAACTTTGACACCCCCCCCGGCCTCGCCCGCCGCGTTTCTGCCCGGGAGACGGGATAAGTCATTAAGAGATAAATTTTTTGTATGGAGATAATAAAAGATGGAAATTGACGAGATGTTAATCAGTAAAGCTATAGTTGATAGGTTTTTCAACAAACTCTTGAACAGCCTGAACATGGATGTAGCAATAGTTGGCGGCGGTCCCGCGGGATTAGTGGCGGGTTATTACCTCGCCTCCGCCGGTGTTAATGTCGCCTTGTATGAACGCAAGCTTAGCCTGGGCGGCGGCATGTGGGGAGGCGGGATGATGTTCAATGAAATTGTCGTTCAGCCGAGCGCATTAAGCATACTGGACGAGTTCGGCATAATGCACAGTGAATATGAAAAAGGCTATCATACCGCTGATTCGATTGAAGCGGTATCGACTTTAACATCGCAGGCGGCAAAATCCGGCGTTTCCATTTTCAACTGTGTCAGCGCTGAGGACGTTCTTATGCGCCCGGATAAAGTCATAGGAGCGGTGTTAAACTGGTCCCCCGTTGAAATGGCAGGATTGCATATTGATCCACTTGCCGTGCGGGCCAGGTATTTAATTGATGCCACCGGCCATGCCACCGAAGTCGTAAAGGTGGTTCAGGAAAAAGTGCCCGGAAAAATCGGCACGCCAAGCGGGCATGTGGAAGGCGAGAAATCCATGTGGTCCGATGAAGCTGAAACCCTTACCCTGCAAAATACCCAAGAAGTATTTCCCGGACTATTCGTGGCCGGTATGGCCGCTAATGCCACGTTCGGGGGTCCCCGAATGGGAGCTATCTTCGGTGGAATGCTGTTGTCGGGCAAATTGGCTGCGGAAAAGATTCTCTCTGCTTTAAATAATGACACTCACAATTGACAGCATTTACAGACACTCACACACATCTTGACCTGCCCATTTTTTCTGAAGATGTGGGCCCTGTTGTTGAAAACGCCGCCCGCGCTTCAGTGACCAAAATGGTCTGTGTGGGTACCAGCATCCCATCGACAAAACGATGCATCGAATTGAGCGATGCATTTCCTGATAAAATCATCCCTACAGCGGGCATACATCCCAATTATTGTGAAGGGATCAGCAAGAGGGAAATGGTAAAGCTGCATGAACTGGCAGCTTTATCCCCGGTAAAAGCCGTAGGAGAGACCGGGCTGGATTTTCACCATAAATACAATGAAAGGACTGTTCAGGAAAAATTTTTCCGGTTTCATATTGAGCTGGCTCTGGAACTCGGCAAACCCTTAATTGTCCACGGGCGTAAAGCTGATGAACGGATTTTGGAAATATTGGATTCTTATCCAAAGCCGATTTCCGGTATCAGGCACTGTTTTGACAGTTCATGGCAAATAGCGAGGGAATATATCGAACGCGGCTTTTTAATAGCCTTTGGAGGCTTGGTGACCAAAGAAGGACATAAAAAACTGAAAAAGGCCGCGCGATCAGTACCCGAACAAAACTTGCTGCTGGAAACGGATTGTCCGTATATCTCTCCTGCAGGAGTATCAGAAAAACGCAATGAGCCTGCATTTTTAGTCCATGTTGCAAAGGCGCTCGCTGAATTGCGTGGACTGCCCACCCGTGAAGTTGCTGAGATTACGAGTAAAAATGCTGCGTTACTTGGTTTTTAGGTGATTTTTGATGGCGGCCTTCAAAATACATTCAGGTTATGAACCGGCCGGTGACCAGCCGGAGGCCATTCGTCAATTAACCCGAAATTTTCGTAACGGCAAAAACTGCCAAACGCTTCTGGGGGCCACCGGCACGGGCAAGACTTTCACTATGGCGCATGTGATAAGAAATTTAGAACGTCCCACTCTTATTATGAGTCATAACAAGACCCTGGCCGCCCAACTCTACAGTGAATTCAAACTTTACTTCCCTGAAAACGCCGTAGGCTATTTTGTCAGTTATTATGATTATTACCAGCCGGAAGCCTATGTTCCGAGCCGCGACCTTTTCATTGAAAAGGATGCGTCAATCAATCAGGATATAGACAGGCTAAGATTGGCAGCGACCACACGTTTGATGGAACGTGAGGATGTGATTATCATAGCGAGCATTTCGTGTATCTATGGAATCGGACAGCCTGAAGACTATAAGAAGATGTATGTTCATATCGTCAGGGATGAAGAAGTTGGACGCGATGAATTGCTGGGGAAGTTGGTTGAGCTGCAGTATATGCGCAGCGACTCGGAATTGAGAAGAGGTACTTTCCGGGCGAGGGGAGATGTCGTTGAAATCTACCCTGCCTACGATGAGATCGCTTGTCGAATAGAGCTGTTCGGCGATTTTGTCGATCAGATAAGCCTTATCGATCCCTTGACGGGACGACGTCTTGAATTGCAGGAAGAGACGACAATATATCCTGCGAACCATTTTGTCACGCCGGCCGACCGGATTGAAAAAGTGCTCGCAAGAATCGAAAAAGAACTGAAAGAACGTCTGGTCGTTCTTCGTAATCAGGGCAAACTCGCCGAAGCACAGCGTTTAGAAGCGCGGACCCGATACGATATGGAACTTCTTGAGGAGGTCGGTTTTTGCCCTGGAGTGGAGAATTATGCACGTCATATAAGCGGGCGAAAAGCCGGTGAAAGACCGGCCTGCCTTCTGGATTATTTTCCGGATAACTTCCTCTGCATTGTTGATGAGTCGCATCAAACCGTTCCTCAAATCCATGCCATGTATCATGGCGATCGGTCACGGAAACAAACTCTTGTTGATTACGGCTTCAGGCTGCCGTCGGCTATGGATAACCGCCCTCTGAGGTTCGAAGAATGGGAGGCGATGCTTAACAAAGCGCTTTTTGTATCGGCCACCCCCTCGGAATATGAAATCGAAAAGAGCGGCGATGAAGTTGTCGAACAAATCATCAGGCCCACAGGTCTTGTCGATCCACAAATAGAAATCTCTCCGGCAAGCGGACAGGTTCAGGATGCTGTCAAACGTATTTCAGAGCAGGCGCCAAAAGAGGAAAGAACGCTGGTAACGACCCTGACGAAACGTCTTGCCGAGGACTTGAGCCGGTACCTGCTTGAAGAAGATATAAAATGTGCTTATATCCATAGCGAAGTTGATACTATTGAACGTGTTGAAATACTTAATGATCTCCGCCGGGGCGTATATGATGTTGTGGTTGGTGTCAATCTGCTCAGGGAGGGGTTGGACTTGCCCGAGGTATCTTTAGTCTTGATCCTCGACGCCGACAGAGAAGGTTTTCTGAGGTCTGGAACTTCTCTCATTCAGACAATTGGGCGTTGCGCGAGGAATGCCAACGCTACTGTCGTATTGTATGCCGATGAGATGACTGATTCGATGCGAAAAGCTATCGAGGAGACGGAGAGAAGACGCGCCATTCAAATCCAGCATAATACCGAACATAATATTATCCCCAGGACGATAGAAAAGGAGATTGGAGAAGGGTTGGATGATGAGATTGCCGCATGGCAGCGCAGGGTTGAAACGCCTGTTGCCGCGGAGACCGCATCAGACTATGTGACTGCCGACAGACTTGAGCAGCTCGAAGCGGACATGGGAAAAGCCGTTGAGCGGCTCGATTTTGAAAAGGCGGCTGAGATCAGAGATCGAATAAAAGAACTAAAAAAATCATCTGATATTTAACAATTTGAGTCCTCATTAAATGACAGGGAAGACGTATGTACTATTTGTTATTCCGTGAAAATTTTGGTAAAATAAGATTGAGCGGATAAACATTTATTGAAATGTTCCTTTGATTATTTGACTATACCTGTAAATGTTGTAAAATACCCGTCTGGGAAGAACGCAAGGCCTCAGTGAACCACGTTATTCCCCCACCGGCACAAGGCAAGGTGGGGAGAACACTGGGCATTTCACTGAATATTTGCGGGAGAACTTCAGTTTTGAAGCCAAAAAAAACAAGGTTTGTATTGATGTGTCAGATTTTGCTTGTCGCCTGTTTCATAACTGCGGCAAATGCTGAGAACATCACTGAGGCTAAAAAGACTTATCATGTTGTTTTAACAGGTATGATCAATGAGGCGTCCGCCCTTTGGGTTGAAGAGGGGATAAATGAGGCGATAAATAAGGGCGCGGACTTGGTTATATTGGAGATGGATACTCCAGGAGGAACTGTTAGCGCTTCTCAAACACTCGCCGATTTTATATTTAAAGATGTCGATATTGAAGTGGTGGCCTATATAAACACGAAAGCCTATAGCGGTGGAACGATGGTGGCTCTTGCTTGTGATGCCATATATATGGACCAGCGGGTAGGGACCATCGGCGATGTGGCCCCCGTAACAGCTACCGGCGAAATGCTGCCGGAAAAGGTTCAAACCGTTATTCGCGAGACCATGGCAAACTATGGCAGGCAAAATGGTTATCCTGTTGCTCTCGTTCTTGCTATGGTCACCCCTGATTATACCGTTTATCGGCTCAAGTTGGAGGAAGAAGAGGGATACGAATTTGTACGAAAGGTGGAAATGGACGTCTGGAGCGAGGACAAGAAAAACAAAATTGCTTTCAAGGAACTGCTCGTAGCAAACGGAGAGCTTCTGACAATTTCAACACCCCAAGCTGTCGAATATGGGCTTGCCAAAGCCGGGGTCACGAGCCGGCTTCATCTTTTTGATGAACTGGGAATTGAACCTCATAATGTCCGGCGAATTTATCTTACACTTACCCAGCGTTTTTTGACGTTTCTCAACACCTTGAGTCCATTGTTTTTGATAGGCGGGCTCATACTGCTGTATATGGAGCTGAATGAACCCGGTTTGGGTGTTCCCGGTATTTTGGGGATCATATGTTTGGGGACGTTTTTCCTGGTAAAGTTTACTCTCGATTATGCAGAATTTTTCGAAATTATCTTGTTTTCTATAGGGCTGACTCTGATTCTGATAGAGTTATTTATTATCCCGGGTTTTGGGTTCATGGGCGCGGGGGGTATATCTTTGATTTTTGTCAGCCTGGTGCTCATGCTGCAACAGTTCCGCCTGCCCTCGAGCCCCTCAGAAATAAAAGCCTTTCAGTTTAATTTGGTGGAAGTCACAGCCGTCTTCCTTGTCGTCCTTTTCGGATTGATATTAATGGCCCGGTACCTCGGGAAAATTCCAGTTTTAAGTAAAGTCATTCGTAATGATAACCTGGCTTCCGCACTAGCTTATAATGACACAGGCGGCACCTCTGCCGTTTCCCGGGTTCAAGGTGTTAAAATATCTGATATGATCGGTACGCAGGGTATTGCTATAACTTCTCTCCATCCTGCCGGCAAAGCGGAATTCAACGACGAACAATATGACGTTGTGGCCGAAGGAGAATTTATTGAAAAGGGAGAAAAGATCGAAGTGCTTGACGCACATGGAAGCCGGCTGGGAGTCAGACGGCTCAATAAATAGTGGAACAACTTGTTGATTTAATAATCAGACAATTTCATTGAACAGATTATGGCAAATACATCCTGGATAGTAATAGTCTATACTTTAGGGCTTGCCGCCATGATATTGGAGCTATTTATCCCGGGAGCCGTGATAGGGATAAGCGGGTTCTGTATGGTGGTCGGCGCCATTATCTATGCCGCTTCGACCGGACAGACCATCCTGGCCACTGTCCTGATGGCATTAATTTTGATTTTTTTGCCTTTTTTCTTTTTGCTCTGGAAAAATGTGCTTGGAAGGATGTTCTCCGTTTCGGAGACGCTTCGGGATTTCAGGTCTTCACAGGAACAGTATGAAGAACTCCTGGGGGAGAAAGGTTCGGCGATGAGTTCCCTGCGACCAAGCGGTTCAGCTTTGATACAAGGGAAAAGGTATAATGTCGTCACACGCGGGGAGATGATAGATAAAGATACCAGGATCGAAATCATCGATGTTAAAGGCTCTAGACTGGTCGTAAAAAGAGCGGGTCACGAGCAATAGTAAGTCCTCAGTGAACCACGTTGTTCCCCCACCGTGCCCTGTGCCGGT
>JAGYMJ010000472.1 GCA_018400625.1 Planctomycetota bacterium | reverse complement strand
GCTGTAGCTGAGAATCATCATTCCACCGGCACAGAGCACGGTGGTGATGTTACGGGGGTCACTGAGGACTCACGGGGTCAAATCAGACAACAGGTGATCTTTTACATCCTGAATAATATCATTCAAGCCGGCCTTGGGGGTGTATTCAATAGCCTTAAGCAATTTACTGATATCGGGCCTTCGCACTCTAATATCTTCAAAACCCGCCCCATAAGCTTTTTGGTAGGAGATATGCTTAATCGTGGCGTTGGGATTAACAATTTTTCGCACTTTTTCCGCTAATTTTTTAATGGTGACCGGATCATCATTTCCAACATTAAAAATTTGGCCAACGCACTCTTCATTATCCGCCAAAAGACACAGGGCGTTGACAACGTCATTGACATGGGTAAAGCATCGCACCTGCTTGCCGTCGCCATAAACACAAATCGGGTCTCCATTTATTGCTTGCTGTACAAACCGGGGCACCACCATCCCGTAGTCGCCGACCTGACGGGGACCGACCGTGTTGAACAGGCGCACGATAATGACCGGCAATCCCTGGGATCGATGGTAAGCCAGCGCAAGGAATTCATCGATGGCTTTAGAACAGCCGTAGCTCCAGCGTGAGTGAGTGGTCGAACCGAAAATCAGATCATCTTCTTCGTGGAATTTCTTTTCCGTACCCTTACCGTAAACTTCACTTGTGCTGGCCAGAACGAGCTTTTTATTACCGGTTTCGGAAGCGGCTTTCAGGACATTTTCCGTGCCGATTATGTTGGTTTCAATCGTGTTGACGGGCTTTTCGACGATCAGTTTGACCCCTACAGCGGCCGCCATATGGAATATCATGTCTGCTTTACCGGCGAGCTCTACCAACAAGGGCTTATCCGATATATCTCCGGGTTTTACATGCAATCGGGGATGGTCTTTAATGGGTTCGAGGTTGACCCGTGAGCCCGTACTGAAATTATCCAGGATAAAAACCTCTTTTCCCTCCCCGAGCAATTTTTCAGCCAGATGGGATCCGATAAAACCGGCTCCCCCCGTAATCAGAACTTTTTCCATCATATCACTCTCTTAGTTTAAGGAAGCTTCGTATTTTCTGCGACTTAAGCCCTGGAAACGGGCGCCTGACGGTGCAGTCGTTCTTTTGCCACCATAGATCCCGTGTCGGTGAAGGCAATGATTCACTGATTCACAGGTTTCTATTATTTCCAGGCACTTCCCCCCGTATGTAGCGCCCTTACAGGGCGCAGTTGTATGGTTATTTCCGATCCCAGGGTTTCACCCTGGGCTGGTATGTTACGCCTTTTCAAGGCAATAAGGATTTATTTTTTTGTTTCTATTGAAACGGCGGAGTCACATATTCTCAATAATTTCGTCGCCGAATTCCGAACATTTAACCAAACGGGCACCTTCCATCTGGCGTTCGAGATCGTAGGTTACCACTCTGTTGGCAACGGCTTTCTCCAGGCCCTTGAAAACGAGTTCGGCGGCCTCGTCCCATCCGAGGTATTCAAGCATCATACGACCGCTCAGAATCAAACTGGAGGGATTGACTTTGTCGAGCCCGGCATATTTAGGGGCTGTACCGTGAGTCGCTTCAAAAAGCGCGAGTCCGTCGCCAATGTTTGCCCCCGGTGCAAGTCCTAATCCGCCCACCTGAGCGGCGGCGGCGTCCGAAATGTAATCACCGTTAAGGTTGGGGGCGATGATGACATCGTATTCATCCGGCCGCAGGAGGATCTGTTGAAACATAGCGTCGGCGATTCTGTCTTTAATCAGTATTTTCCCTGCGGGCGGGTTCCCGTCGTGTTTTTCCCACATTTCATCTTCTGATAGGGTTTCATCGGCAAATTCTTCGGCAGCGAGTTCATAGCACCAGGTTTTGAAAGCGCCTTCCGTATATTTCATTATATTGCCCTTGTGCATGATGGTGACGCTTTCAAGATTTTTTTCTTGAGCATAGGTAATGGCTTTTCTCATCAACCTCTTCGTGCCGAATTCGCTGATCGGCTTAATACCGATCCCTGATCCTGACCGTATGTCCTTACCGAGCTCATTGCTCAGATACGAACGCAGTTTTCCCGCATTCTCTGATCCGGCGGGGAATTCTATACCGGCATAAACATCTTCGGTGTTTTCCCTGAAGATCACCACGTCCAGCTTTTCGGGGTTCTTGACGGGACTCGGAACGTTGGTTATCCAAAATACGGGCCTCACACAGGCATAGGTATCGAGCACCTGACGCAGGTGCACATTGGCGCTTCGGCTGCCCTCACCGACCGGTGTTGTCAGGGGGCCTTTAATCGCAACATGGAAATCCCGGATCGCCTGAATGGTTTCATCAGGCACCCATTCGTTGAAAAGCTTCATGGATTTTTCAGCAGCATATATTTCGACCCATGCTATGTGTTTTTGGCCTGAATAAGCCTTTTCTACAGCGGCATCGAGAACTTTCTGTGTTGTTTTCCAAATATCAGGCCCGATCCCATCCCCCTCAATGAAAGGGATAACAGGATTATCCGGCACAAATAATTCTCCCTGCTCATACTTTATAAGCTTTCCATCCTGGGGAATTTCAGGATATTTATTGATGTTATTAATCATGATGAGTTTAACCTCTTTTAAGAATAGAGAGTATAGAGAGTATATTGCCCAAAAAAACACGATGTCTGAAACCTGAGCCTGTCATAAAACCTGTTAGGATCGATACCGCGCATTAAAAGGAAGCGTTGATAATCGACCAACACTGCTTTTACAGCGGGTTAACTAAGATCAGATGCATAAGATAAAATTTTAGCCGGCATAAGGGAGCAGAGCCAAAAAACGCGCCCTTTTGACGGAATGTTCCACCTGACGCTGATGGTAAGCGCAATTCCCGGAGCGTTTTCGGCTATATATTTTCCCTTCGCCGGACAATAATTTAGTCAGTTGATGAATATCCTTGTAATCCACTTTTCTGTTTTCACGACAGAACCTGCACCTCTCTCCCGATATCCTTCTCATCATTTTCTTTTCAGCCATTGTTTTTTTACCGATAGCAAATTGTTCTTATCTTTAGTTATGTACAAACAATATGATAGAATTGTAATAAAAAACATGTATTATGTCAAAGACGAACCGGTTGAGGATCGCAAGTAAAGGCCGAAGTTTCAATTTCCGTATTCGGAAATTATTATTTGTAATCGATATAATCTTTGAAATAATGCATTAACTATCTTATAATTGATCTTAAATAGTAAGTCCTCAGTGAACCACGTTGATTTCGGATCCCTACCGCCGGGCTTGTCCCGGTGGTAACGTCTTTCACTGAATATTAATCGTAAGATTGACGGGATCAGTTTTCCTAAGCGGTTATGTTCATAATAACACACTTGTCAACAGTTTCCTGAATTTAAGGGCAGCATCATGTGCGGACAAGATATTCGTGTTGCGGGCGAAACGTTGTTCAGTGAACATTTTATTTTTTTAACTTAAAGGAGGTGAAAAGTTATGGAAGATAAAAATCAGCAAGAAAATGACAGTCACCAGGAACAAAGCAAAAGCGGTGGAGAGCAGGAAACGCCTGATTTTACCGGACTGATCACAGGTCTATATACCCAAACCCTGATGAATATGGGATTGATTGAAGACCCTCGTGCGGGTAAAACCAACATTGACCTGGGAAACGCGCAGTTTATGATTGACACAATAGCTATGCTTGAAGATAAAACCAGCGGC
>JAGYMJ010000471.1 GCA_018400625.1 Planctomycetota bacterium | reverse complement strand
GCAGGGGCCGGGCTGGGCGGAGACACGGCTACGGTGTGAGAAATCGATACGCAGCTCTGAATCATCATTCCACCGGCACGGAGCACGGTGGAGATGAGTTAACGGGGTTCATTGAATATTTACACGTAATCATGACGTTTTTCTTAGTTATATTATTGAGGTCACAGATTAATGGGAAAAAAAACAGCACGTCGAGAAGATAAACTCAGGGAAAACTGGAAATTTCACCGCGGGGATCCGGACGATGCAGGTTCACTCCATTACGATGACTCCGACTGGGAGAATGTGGATGTCCCGCACGACTGGGCCATAAAAGGCCCGTTCAACGAAGAGAACGACCGATGGCATACAGCTATATCAGCGGATGGGCAGAAAAAAAGCAGAGAACATGTGGCGCGCACGGGCGGCTTACCGCATGTGGGCACCGCGTGGTACCGCAAAGAAATTCAACTCCCTGCCGATGCCGGCGACTACCGTTACCGTATCGAATTCGACGGAGTTATGAGCCGCAGTCAAGTCTTTTGCAATGGCCGCTGCGTCGGCGGGTGGCCCTACGGTTATGCATCCTTCGCCTTTGATTTGACGGATTATCTCAACCCTGGTCGTAATGTCATTGCTGTTCGTGTCGAGAATAAGGAACATGCTTCAAGATGGTATCCGGGCGCCGGCATTTTTCGAAATGTCCGCCTGCTGAGATTGGCGCCCGTTCATTTCGCGCATTGGGGAATATGTGCGACAACACCGAAAGTCGATCAAAAATCGGCGGTTGTGAAGGTCAATATTTCTGTTGAAAACCACCTTGGAGCCAATACCACCGTCGAACTCCAATCGGATATTATCGCTCCCGACGGGCAATCTGTCGGCGAAGGTGATGCAGCAAAAAAAATAAAAGCAGGGACTGATCAATTGGAACAGGAGTTCAATCTCTCTCGTCCCCACCTCTGGTCCCCATCCACCCCCCAACTCTACAAGCTCAGAACGACACTGATTGTCGATGGACTGGAGCAAGATAGCTGCGAAACACCTTTTGGAATACGCCAACTGGATTTCCGTCCCCACACCGGTTTCCATCTCAACGGTGAACATGTTCGATTTAAGGGGGTATGCATGCATCATGATCTCGGGCCACTTGGCAGCGCCTTTAACGCCGCCGCCCTGAAACGTCAGCTTCTTATACTGAAAGAGATGGGATGCAATGCGATACGCACAAGCCATAATCCACCGGCTCCGGAGCTGTTGGACATGACCGATAGAATGGGATTTCTGGTAATCGATGAGGCTTTTGATGAGTGGAAGACCGCCAAATGCGAAAACGGCTACAACTCCCTTTTCGATGAATGGGCCGAGAAAGACCTGAGAGCGATGATCCGCCGCGACAGAAACCATCCAAGCGTTATTATGTGGAGCATCGGCAACGAGATAAAGGAGCAAGGGGATCAGGAAAACGGGGCCGAGATTGCTGAATTTCTGCACAATATATGTCACGACGAAGACCCCACAAGGCCGACCACCGCCGCTTTCAACAACGCTCACGGCGCCATAGAGAACGGGCTGGCGGAGGTTGTCGATATCCCCGGGTGGAATTATAGGCCTGAAGAATATTCTGCCATACACTGTGAGCACCCCGATTGGCCAACTTACGGCAGTGAGACCGCTTCATGCATCAGTTCCCGTGGTGAATATTATTTGCCGGGAGG
>JAGYMJ010000470.1 GCA_018400625.1 Planctomycetota bacterium | reverse complement strand
TATTTGTCTTTCTTCGTACATCCTCATTTTGTTAACGATGTACGGCCACTAAGCGCCTATTACAGCTTCGGTATTGTTACAAATTCGCCTGTCTCTGCGGACTGTCGGCAGCAAAGACAGGTTAGTGCCGAAAGTATTCCGTCCGAGAGCCTGGAACGTGAAACTTTTTCGCCCCGCATCGTCCGTATGAAATCGTAAGCCAGCTCGATATCACCGCCGCCGTGCCCGTCGCTTTGGCCCAATTCAAATGTTTCAACACCGGGGCTGTTGTGACGGAACAGCTTCAACTGGTTCGCATGCCAGTCAAACCAGACCGTTCCTTTCTTGCCGATTAAGGTGGCGCCGCGGCTGCCGGCTTTGCCTTTAACGAAGAAATTTTGGGCGTAGGTGACCTGCGCGCCGTTTTCATACTCGATCAGACACGACGAAGCGTCTTCATTGCATCCGGTCTTTGCATCGCCGATGTCCTCACCAAAACAGCACATATGGTCTTTATCGGACACCTTATCCCCTTTCCTCCTCGAAAAATACTCGTTGAACGGGCTTTCGGGGCACGTTTCGTATTCGTCGCAATCATTGCACCGCAGTCCGGCCGGCTTATCGCCGCCATACACGTGTCCCCGGATGAACATTGCTGCGACCCGCCGGGGTTTGCAGCCGATCAGGGATGTGAGATAATCGATATCATGGGTGGCCTTCTGCAAAAAAAGACCCTGTGTGATGGAGTAATCGCGGTACCATTTGTCAAAATAAACCCGGCCGTAATGCACATAATTGAATGCCTGAGCCTGCTCGACCCGGCCGATCTCCCCGGCCTCAATGATTTCCCTGGCCCGGGCAACGAGTGGAGATAACCGCAGCGGGAAAGAGACGACCGAAAGCTCGTCCCTGCTTGTTGTAGAGACATCCGCAAGGCGTCTGATCTGTTCGATGGACGTGGCCACGGGTTTTTCAAGGAAAATCGGCAGGTCGCGTTTCAGCACCTTAATCCCCATGGGGGTGTGGAGGTTGCAGCGTGTGCCCACCAGAACACCGTCGAGCCGCTCCGTATCAAGCATTTTGTCGGCATCATGATAGAAATTAACCGTTTCTGCTGCATCGTCCAGGCGTTTTTTACTGCTTTCAATATCAATATCGGCAACGGCATGAACCTTGACATTGAGCTTGAGTTTTTTTATCAATCTTACCAGGACCGCGGCACGGTGCCCATAACCAATAATACCCAACTTTAACATATTTTGTACCTGTATTTAATCAAAATGTTTCCTTAAAGATCGAGTTCCAGGAAATAGACATCGGCGGCGCTGCCCTTCAGGTCGCCTTCAGTATCTGCAGGCGGCTCTATCACGCCCATTTTGTAGGCATGTTGTGAATAATAGCTCATGCATATCCGGCCTTCGGGATCCTTTATCATGCCGGGATAAGAGCAGTCGCCAACGGCTGGGATATGCAGGACCGGTTCAATTTTTCCGCGCTCGACGCACCATAGTGCAAAGCGGCTGCAAAAGCGGAACACTTCATTTTCGGGGCGTGTCGGCGCCCGGCCGGCTACGTAAAGACTGTCCTCATGGTGGAGAAAAACAGGCGCATGAACGATCGGATACATCGGCTGCACCTCCCATTCGTCATACGGAAGAGTGGATGCAGCAAAGTAGCTGCCGACCTTTTCGTCACTTTTGGCGGTGCGGGATACGATCCAGGCCTCGCCGTCAGGGCAGAAATGAATATCGCTTTCGTTCAGTCCAAGGCCCTCGCCGATCCTTGCAATGGTTTCCCACTCCAGGAGGTCGTCGCTGACGGCCAGATTCAGTTCGTGCGGTTTATTACCGTTGCTCCAGTCGCCGGTAAGATTCTGAATAAGCCCGTAATACCGTCCTTCATGTGGTCTTATGCGCCAGAGCCAATTTCGCGGCTCCAGGATCGGTTTTATCGGTTCCCAGTCGTAACCGTTCCGGGTGAAAGAAATATACTGTTGGAGGTTTCGTCGTACTACGCCCTCCTCATCCGTCCATCTTTTGTGGGCGCCGTCCGGCCAGCTCGGGAAATAGGCGGCCATGAGATTTTTGTCGATTGGCAGCAGCTTCGGGTCGCGGCAGTCGCCCGGCATCTTCAGGTGAGCCACCTCGCGGAAACGTTGACGGTCATTGGATACCGCCACTACAGCTTCTCCGTCCATAGAGGCGTGCGATGTCCCTTTGCGGTATCCTACCCAGTAATTCCCCTGCCAGTATTGAAGGTCGGTAAATGCATTGTGCATCCCGTCCCGTGCTACGGTCGTCTGTCTGACTATTTCAGCCATAAGTCTTGTCTCCTCTTTCTAACGTTTTGAATTTGCAGTGCCCAAACACATTTAATCCGACAATAGGCGTCAATGAACTGCTGTTAAGCGCCTACGCGTTTTCAGGGACTTGCGCCCTGGAAACGGGGCGCCTGTCGGCGCGGTTTGTCTCCGAGTAAATATTCAGTGAATCCCGTTGCCTCATCACCACCGTGCCCTGTGCCGGTGGAA
>JAGYMJ010000469.1 GCA_018400625.1 Planctomycetota bacterium | reverse complement strand
CAAACGGCCCCCAGTTTGGGGCTGGGGCGCCAGGCTCCTTCCGGCAAGTTTTTTAAGGAGATTATTCCCTCTCCCTCTCTTTGACTGAGCACCACAGCTACTCCTATGTTCAACCCCGTCCATATTCCGAATATTTTTGGGATGACGGGATGAAAGCCGCCGGCCATGTAAAAAAACATTACAGATGCGTTGAAAACCCAGATGATCATGGTGGTACGCAATAAACTCGGTTTGGTGCCGATAAAAGTTTTTACTTTATTGATGATACGCATCGGCAGCCATTGCAGAGTTGTGATTTTATATTTTATCACGAATATCGAAAAAAACAGCCCGATAAACATCAGGCCGGCACTGTATGCGGCCATGAAAAAATGTTCTATGAAAAGATATCTTGCCAGTCGATACATAGCAGGGGGAGAAAAAAATTACGTTTGATCGCCTTTGGAGTAAAAATCCGCGTCCTTACTTAAATTGTCCCGCACTTCTTCAAAAAAAGGTTCCATGACCGAACTGTCCCAGGCCCGGTCGGTATAAGGTGAACCTTCCATTTTAGCGATTTCATTGGACAGCGCTTCGTCACGATAACTGCCGTAAATGTGTAAAGAGTCGGAAATATCGACATAACGGCCGCAGATTACAGGTTTTCCCATTTTAGCTGAGAGGTGCTGGGCCATTGATTTTTGCAAATCGGTGAGAGCAAAAACATTCATAAACCATGCCTTATACAAATCACGTGAGCGCCAATGTGAATTGAAATTTAATACCAGTTTACCGTCTTGTCCAGGTAATAACCTTGCCCAGATACGTTGCAGGCATGGAGGGTCGTCGGTTTGGGGGTCCAGATGCGGTATCCAGGTGATGGCCTGCGCACGGCGGGAATAGGGTGCCAGTGCCAGTTTATCCGTCATCTTTTCGATCTGGTTGACCGGTAAGAAACGGTCAGGTTTTTCCGTTTGATTGATGGTGTCTGCGGGTGAATAAGCAAAGAGCCGCTGATGGTAAGTATAAGTCCACTTTCCATCCTCGGGATTTATCCAGTGATTATGGATTCCTTCAACAACTTCCTGACGGTAGATTTCGAGTTCCTGGGGGCCGCCTGGGAAGTTCTTATGAATTCTGGGTTCACTGAAAGGCTCTCTGACTTCTATCATAACCGTGGCATCAAGACTTGGCGGGTCCCCGTCGGAATCATATTCCGTGCGCACCGGAATCCCTTCATGATAGACAGCTAATACCGCCTTTTCCCAGGCTTCGGGGATAGTTTTACTGGAAATAGATAGGCAAGGTGAATGAGCATTTTTCATTTTTCCCATGTGCTCCTTTTGATAATAAGGGATGAGTTTCTCGTAGAAAAAAGCAGAAAGTAAACATAGAATACCAATGAATCAGAATGATTACAAGTAAAATCTCAGTTCAAGACATTTCTTTATGTTTGACCGTCATCACAAAATATGATAAAATTTCTACACAATAATCACAAGTGAGCAGAACAACAGAGGATTATTTAGGGCAGGTTCCCGAGTGGTTAAAGGGAGCAGACTGTAAATCTGCTGGCATACGCCTTCGGAGGTTCGAATCCTTCCCTGCCCACCATATTTGCGGGCGTAGCTCAACGGAAGAGCGCCAGCCTTCCAAGCTGGCTGTTGTGGGTTCGAATCCCATCGCCCGCTCCATAAATTTTGCGAAATTTGCAATGGGAACTTGACAAATAATTGCAAATGAGTTAAATTGTGTGTTCGCTTGCGGTAGAATCGGCGATGTATCCGTGTAAATGCTCACCATAATATCCATCACGACTAAACCTCTTTTATTCGTTGTAGCTTAAATATTTTATTTGTCAACGCTATAGTGATGAGCGTATGTAGTGTAGGCGTGCTGCTGTAGCTCAGTCGGCAGAGCGCGTCCTTGGTAAGGACGAGGCCATGGGTTCGAGTCCCGTCAGCAGCACCAGAATTGTGAGTGAATGTGATGTTGTTCAAAAGAATAAAGAAAAAAGTTTGTTGAGGAATTTCCGGATAAGGCTCATTTAAATTAAATTTTTAAGAAGTTTATTTTTTAACGTATCGGAGGTTAATAAAAATGGCGAAAGAAGAGTTTAAGAGGACTAAGCCGCACTTGAATTTGGGTACGATCGGTCATATCGATCACGGTAAGACCACCTTAACCGCAGCTATAACCCTGTATCTCAGTAAGCATGGTGGTGGAGAATATCGCGAGTTTAATACAATCGATAATGCACCGGAAGAGCGCGAGAGAGGAATCACTATAGCTACTCAGCATGTTGAGTATGAGACGGAAAAACGGCACTATGCCCATGTTGACTGCCCCGGACACCGTGATTATATCAAGAACATGATTACCGGTGCTGCGCAGATGGACGGCGCTATACTTGTGGTGAGTGCGGCCGACGGGCCTATGCCTCAAACCCATGAACATGTACTGCTGGCCCACCAGGTCAATGTACCT
>JAGYMJ010000468.1 GCA_018400625.1 Planctomycetota bacterium | reverse complement strand
AAATGGTTTGTAGTGAGCCCTTTTAAGGGCTCCGGAGTCCGGAAAATGGCGCCTAACCCGCGGACGCTTGAAAGCGTCCACTACGAGCCGGGTTTTCGGCCAGGGCCCTAGCGTTAATGGGGTGTTACAGACATTGCTGTCTGTAACGCTGCACTAAGAACCGTATCCACAAAGGCCCCTTTTCCAAGGCATACCAACCTCACAACGCGTGCATGCGCTTACCTGAAAATCAGCTCGCCGAAGGCTGCACGGTCGTGGAATGTCACGGTTTCCAGGTTGGGTGACCAGAGATAACTCACCGTCCTCTCGCCTTCCGGTTGTTCACTGCGCCCAATATTCATCGTCCACATATCCCCGGGTTGCGGAGTTTCAGCTTCCAGCGTTTCAAACGGTATCTTCAGTTCCGCCGTCCACATTTCACGTTCTCTATCAATACGGGGCTCATATTCCCATTCTCCGCGCCAATCCCATTCAAAATCCTCATAGAAAGGATGCTCCGGGTCTTCAAAGTATCCAAAACGTCGCTCAAGACTCGAACCGGGCACAGGATTGATAATAAAATGATAGTACATTTGCCGGGCGCCCCGCGGGTCAATCATCAGCTCCATCGACTCCTGACGCCACGCCGTTCCATCCCGCCCCACCGGCGTCACATCATCAAGCGCATCAGGTGAAGTTATACCGGCCTTAAAAGCGACATACAAATAATCGTCATCATAGGCTATTTTGAACTTCGTCTCGCTTCTCGGCTTTCCCATCCTTATCTCCCCCATCTCTTCAAACGGGATGTCTTCCCACACCGGCTTATCCACACGAGCGTCCAACTCAAAGGGTTCCACACGGACGGCTTCCATGCGCACCTCCTCGACACCGGGCAAGACCTCCTGTTCACGCAGAAGCTCGAAATTCCAGTTGTAAGGCGGGCGATCCGGCATTCCCGCGCCCGCCCCGCTGAACGGCCGGCGGAGCTGTTCGGGGCCTCCGGGTTCCCGGGCCCGGCCATCGGGCAGAAGCCACTCAAGCATCTGCTGATATTCCTGTACGTGCTCTTCAAGGATATCGAGCATCTCCCGGCTCGGCCGGACGCGATAGGCACGGAACAGGTGATGGCCTGCAGCTATGCCGGTCAAATACCTGTATTCGGCTTCAACCAGTTCAATACGCGCTTTGACCCTTTCATCTTCGGCGATCTCCAGGGCCCGTTCTATACTGGAATTCATATCATTGATAATCTTCGGGGCAAAAATATGTGCATAGGAATCCGACGGTTTGGTGGCAAACGGGTAGCCACGTTGAGTAATATCGGGTATGCCTCCCCCCCTGCGATCGAGCAGGGCGAGGAATTCCGTACGGCGATGATACTGAGTAAAAAAATCGCGCATAGGTGCCGCCGCTTCGCCGAAAGATGCCTCGATATACTCCTGCTCCAGTTCGTCCGCGCTTCGCTCCGGATCACTCATGGCCTGACCAAAGGCATAATACAGCGGCGCGTTGAACCCCCACGAATTACCGGTATAACCGTCGAGCCCACCGCAAAGGTATATCCCAACGACATCATTATCGCGGAAGATCCGCACCTGCTCCACCTCATAGCGCGGTGAGCCGGGTCGGTGCCGCCCAAGCCATTTGGGAGTATAGACCGCATGAGAGACATCAAATTCATCCCAGGCCCGGAAATACTCCGGAACGTAACGGTTATTCATAATCACCACATTGTCCGGAAAACTGTCAAAAGTTTGCGGTGGTTTGATAGTATGAGCATACGAGAGCAGGACGATTTGTTTATCGGGACGACGCTCTTTCATCTCTTCCGCCAATTCCCTGTGCACGATCCATATTTTCTCGGCTGTGTCCGGATGGATGGCCTGGCAATCATCGCATTCGCATTCGAGGTATCCGTCCGTCTGACCCAGCAGTACCATCTGATATCCTCTATCAAATTGCTTTTCCATCTCTTCAAGGATCAGTTCATGCACTTCAGGATTGGAGATACAGAGGTGATTGCCCTCGGCCGTCCGTTCGCCGCCCAAAAGCGCAAAATACTCGGGATTCGTTTCAAAATACTCATCTTTGGGCACAGAATCGTAGTAAGAGTGGCCGCCGTAGCTTTTGAAAACTTCCGTATCATTGGGAGAACGACCGTAATAATTGTTGGCTATTGCATAGGGAGAAAAAGTTCCATCAAAATTTAACCTTACGGCGCGCCCGGCAATAAATTGAAATAATGGAGACCGGGATATATCCATGTCGGCGTCAACTGAAATTGAATCCATCTCCGGGATATGCATCCCCATAGGACCGGGCATCAGGTAACGGACATGGGCATATCTTTCCAGAAAAGCGGTGACGGCTTTAAGCGTGCCGGAATATCCGGAGTGAGCCCCTACGGTACCCTGGCTGTCCTCTCCCACCAGATAAATGTCATTTTCCACTGCGCGCATCAGATAACTCCATCCCTCGATGCTGTCGACATCGATTCCAACCCCTCCGGCGGCATCGGTTCGGCCGAGATAAATGGCCGGCGCAGCGTCTTCCACCTCCGACTCACCCACAATGGGAAGCCGAACACCTGATGCATCATATATTGTATCCCTTAAATGCTGGGCGGCTTCTCTGTTTTTTTCCTGGTCAACCTCTTTTTCCGCCAATGCGATAACGTAATCGGAGCTGCCGTTGACGACGACTTCCAATTGATCTCCACCAAACGCCTCCTCCGCGACGACAGCATACGTCTGATTAAACGAACACAGTGTGAGCATAAAAACAGCAAAAGACATGATGAATACGTTACATCTCATCATAAAAATCTCCTTTTATTAACTTTACCGTACCATGTTTGACATCCCCACCGTGCCTTGTGCCGGTGGAATGAAGATTATACGCTACGGACGTTGTATCAACACCCTTTAGCCGTTAATGCGGCGGGC
>JAGYMJ010000467.1 GCA_018400625.1 Planctomycetota bacterium | reverse complement strand
TCCCACCGGCACAGGGCACGGTGGAGGAACAACGTGATTCACTGAGGACTTACAATTTTTCTTTCCACAGCTCGATTTGCTCTTTTACCAGCCGGGGTGCGGAAGAGCCTTTCGAACAATAGTTTTCGATACAATTTCGGGCGCCGAGAACATCATACACATCCTCGGAGATAAGCTCATGAAAGCGACGCATCTCGTCAATAGTCATATCGCAAAGTTTTTTGTCCATCGAAGCGGCATGTCTCACGATAGCTCCGACCGCTTGATGGGACTCTCTGAAAGGCACTCCCCGGCAGACAAGATAGTCGGCGAGCGCCGTCGCATCCATATACCCCTTTTCACAGGCCGATTCAGCCTGTTTTGTCTTTACGCTCGTGCTGGATATAAGCTGTGTGAAAACAGATAACGACTTTCCCACTTCATCACGAGCTTCAAAGAGCGGGAATTTATCCTCCTGCAAATCACGATTATAAGATAGCGGCAGCCCTTTAAGCGTCGTAAGCAAATCCATGAGGTTACCATAAACCCTGCCGGTTTTACCCCTTATAAGCTCCAGCACATCCGGATTTTTTTTCTGGGGCATTATACTTGATCCCGTGCAGAATGATTCATCGAGGTCCAGCAAATCGAATTCATGGGAAGCCCAGATCAGCCACTCCTCCGCAAGCCGTGAAAGGTGCATTATAATCATGGAGAGACAATAAACGAATTCAACGGCAAAATCACGATCGCTTACGGCGTCAATACTATTATTTAAGGGCGAGTCAAACCCTAACTTTTCGGCTGTAAAATCCGGATCTATAGGCAAACCGCTGCCTGCTAAAGCACAGGCACCTAAAGGGCAAACGTTCAAGCGACATCTGCATTCCATCAGCCGACGACGGTCCCTCTCCAGCATCTCGACATAAGCCAACAGCACATGAGAAAAAAGCACCGGTTGCGCATGCTGCAAATGGGTATAACCGGGCATAATAATATCGGATAATGCTTCCGCCCTGTTGAGGAGTGCCTTTTGACAATCTCTCAAGAGCTCAACAACAGAATCAATAGATTTGCGTGTCCACAATTTAAGATCGCAAGCCACCTGGTCGTTACGGCTGCGCGCCGTATGAAGTTTGAGCCCGGGCTCACCGACCCTGTCGATCAGGGCGGCTTCGATATTCATATGAATATCTTCATGTTTTTTATCGAACTCAAAAGAACCCGCTTCAATTTCTTTCTCGATATCTTTAAGTGTATCTCGAATTTCGACAAAGTCAGAATGGCTGATAAGATTCTTTTTCAAAAGCATTTCCGCATGAACCATGCTTCCGAGTATATCTTCTCTGAAGAGTCTGTAATCGAAAGAAACACTTTCCGTAAAGTCTTCGACTGCCGGAGAGGTTTTACCTTCAAACCTGCCCCCCCAAAGCTTTTCACTGCCGTTAGTCACTGAAATTCTCCATAGTTATTATCATTTTTGCTTGATTATTGTCTTCAGTTAGAACTCCAGTTTATATAAAAATGCCCAAGAAATCAAATGCAGGCACTTCGCTATGATTTTTACGGAAGCATTCAGTAGCTTGATTAAAGTGCAGCATGCAAGCAGTCATGGTGGGGATAATTGCGTTCCAACAAATCTTTAGCAAACGCGTTGGGATCACCCACACGTCCTTTAAGCATTTCGACGCTTTTTTTGGATTTTACGCAGGTCGCGATATGTTTTTTTTCTTCCTCAGTCGGAATTTTTTTATCGTGCCGAAATCCAGCCACAGCACGTTAAGGTCTTCAGTGACGAGCACGTTACCGAAGTGCGGATCACGATGTATGTATCCGGCATCATGCATTGGGGCGATATCACGTATCATTTTTTCGAGTGCCGGCAGATAAACTTCCCATTTCTCATCGTTTCTTAAGCAATGGGCGAGCGCGGGCTGGTGGTATTCCGGCGTGATGAGCATACTCTCCTGCCGAAGCAAACCGAAGCGTCGAACGATAGTCATAACGGGTTCAACAACATCCACACCAATATTTTTCAGAGCGGCGGCGAGTTTGACGTGTTTGACGGCTTTATTGGTGAACAGCGCGAGTGGGGAGCTCCTCAGCAGGTTATGTTCCCATCCTTGAGCGTGGCGTCTGGAGTATATTTTCACATAATAGGTTCGGCCCTGGAGCTGATATTTCATCACGACTTTGCGTGTTTTTTTTATTTTTATCGTTTCCATCTCCCACGCGGAGTCGAAAAGGTGGACAAAATCCCGCCATTGCGGGTCGATTTTGCCGGAGCAAAGCACCCGAAAGCGAAGCTGAGGACGGTGCAACGTATAATGTTCATCAAGAACCATAAGGTTTTTCACATTCAACTTTGATCCATAGTATTAATACGGAGGCCGAGTTTTTTACAGAATGTTTCGAGGTCTTTCCATCCCTCTTCAGCTATATGCCGCAAAGCCTCAACATTCATTTTTTGATATTGGTGTATAGCAATATTTCGGAACCCCACCATCTTCCACAGGGTTTTCTCAATTTTTTGATCAATAATCCCGGCCTGACGCAAAAGGGTAAAAGCTTCACCGCTGCTTTGAGGAACGCCGAGCTGTTCTTTTGCTGAAATATGCATGGCAAGATCAATACAAGCCTGGCAGGCTCTTTCCACATTTAAAGTCAGCGCATCGACATTGGTATAATTATTCAACGCTGGATTGGCGCTGTATTCTTCTTTAATCCTGCGGATACAACGTTCAATAATGGCCGCTTTATTCAGAGCTACGTCAGTCAATTCTATATGCATTTTCAATTTCCTTGCGCTCTTCTCGAAGTTGCGCATAAAGACCCATTATTGTCGCTCCAAAGAGGTCCCGATAAAAATCATTTTGGCTATAAACGCAGCGTCCTGAAAGGTACGCCTCCTTTGCATATATAACGTTATCTGTTTTTAACACACCAAGGTCTATATTCCGACTCAGTATACTTTCTATCTCGACCGCCATGTCAGTACAGTCAAACGGGGTCGGCCTGTAATCGGGCAATGGCAGCAAAGCCAAATCGATATCGCTCTCGGGCCGCAGGGCATCTCTGGCGGCGGAACCAAGTATAAAGGCGGCTGCAACCCAAGAGTGTTTCCTGAATACAGGTTCGAGTTTTTTTGCATATTTTTCCATTTCCGGACCACAGAGGTAAATTTTTCGCTTACGGGTATATTATAGGGTATAAGCCGCAAAAAATCCATGTCGTTTGCTTAAAACTTCCACCATAAAGCTTGCGGAGGTCACGATATATTTTTTTGATTCCGAACCTTTTTCTCAAAATTCAGGATGGACGAAGATTTTGAATGCTAAATTCAGATTTTACAGTGAACCCCGTTGCCTCATCCCCACCGTGCTCTGTGCCGGTGGGGATGCTCCGTGGTTCACTGAGGACTTACCGTCTCCGGGCGCCACAGACAGGAATGTCTGTGTTACTCCCAATCGACAATTTTTTGTCGATATGACCCTGTTAAGCGCCTACGTGTTTTTCAGGGACTTTGCTCTAAAACAGGGGGGCCTGACAGCGCAGTGAATCGTCAGAAAAAACACATGCAGAATCTCAAATTCCCAATGAACACAAATATCAATTTTATTTGATTATATCACAATGAAGATGATTGTCGCAACTAGAGAAAATATCTATTTACGGCGACAGAAAACGATTATTTAAAATATCTTGCTGTCACGGAATCCCACTTCCCCTGTTCTTTCAGCAGCAGTTCCGCGATTTCTCTGACCGCTCCGTATCCGCCGGGGGTTTGGCTGGTATAATCCGCCGCAGCTTTCACTTCATCCCTTGCATTGCTCACCGCACAGGAGAAGCCGACCATACGCAGCACGGGCAAGTCATGCAGGTCGTCACCTACATAGGCGATTTCTTCATCGACGAAACCGGACTGTTTTTTAAGTTTCCCATAAGCTTCAATCTTCACTTTGATATTTTTGAAGACATAAGGGATTGACAGCACGTCGATGCGATATCTCAAGGCGTTTGAGTCGCGTCCCGTAATGATAGCCGTTTTCATTCCGGCCCTATGCAGCCATTTAATCGCCGATCCATCCTGCACATTAAAGAACATACCTTCCGTACCGTTTCCATCAAAAAAAGTGCGTCCGTCCGTGAGCACACCATCGACGTCCATGGCAAGCAGTTTAATATTTCTGATTGAGTCAGGATTCAAAGTCATAAATTTTCTCCTTTTTCGACATCCAGCCAGTCCTGAACATCCATGATCCCAACCGGTCTGCCGGCGGAATCCACGACAGGCATATTATCAATGCGTTTCTCACGTAAAATCCTGTACGCTTCAGCAGCTAAACTTTCCGTATTTATCGTCAGGGGGTTTCGGGTCATGAACTCCCCTATCCCATCATCCATCAGTTCTGCAATGTCTTGAGACACCAGGAGTCGGCGCAGGTCTCCATCGGTGAAAAAACCGGTCAACTCCCCTTCATCATTGACCAAACTGATTGCTCCCGGCGAGCCTTGCGAACTCATGATTTTTACCGCTTCACGAATACTGATGTTTTCCCTGGCCACAGGGTTAAGCTTACCGGCCCTCATCGCGTCTTTGACCTTAATCAATTGCCGCCCCAAATCACCACCGGGATGGAAAAATGCATAATTTTCTTTTGTCATATCACGCATGGCAAACAACGTGAGCGCCAGCGCATCCCCCAACGCAAGCATTGCAGTCGTCGTGCAGGAAGGGGCTAATCCGAGCGGACAGGCCTCCTGTATGTGTCCGATGTCAAGAACGATGTCGCTGTACCGGGCAAGTGTTGAGTTTTCACGACCGGTGATGGCAATTATAGCGGTATTCAGTTTTTTCAAAGGCGCTATCAACTGCACCACTTCCGTCTCTCCACTGTTGCTTATGGCAAGAACGACATCATCCTCCAGGACACGTCCGAGGTCGCCGTGCCGCGCCTCAACGGCATGCATCCAGTAAGAGGGGGTTGCGGTGCTGGCGAGGGTGGCGGAGATTTTTTGGCCTATTATACCCGCCTTCCCCACGCCGGTGACAATCACACGTCCTTTGCAGTTATAGATCAAATCAACTGCAGCCCCGAAATCAGCGCCTATTTTGGCTAAGACCCGCTCTAAAGCCTTGATTTCCAGTTTAAGTATCTGCTTCCCGTTTTTGATCGTATCCATTGACTTATCCACCCATAACTCAAAGATAAATGTGATATATTGACTCACCGTCCGCAGGAAACTGAAATGAGGTATGCAATGTTCGATTCCCAATATAAATTGCCGGCGCAACAGACAGGAATGTCTTTGTTACTCCCCATCGACAATTCCATACCGATGTGCAAGCGCCAAGCACCTCCACTTAGCATACCACCCATGAGGCCTGCTCTCAACCATCATGAGCGGCCCGGCGCAGCCGGTCCATGACGGCCCGCCCCAGCCCTTCTTCCGTCACCGTCTCGGCAACTATAATATCCAGATCGGCCGCATCCAATCGTCGCAACCCGGCAAACAGATTAGCCGCTATTTCCTGCAAATCACCGCACTCCGAGAGGGTCTCTACCTTGTCCCATCGGCGCTCATTTCCCACTTCTTGCATGGCCAGAAGCCCCTTACGCCGGCCCGTCAATTGCACATCTTCAAGGGCTGAATCCAGCACAAGCGGTGTTTGCGGAGCATAGTGACGCGGCAGCATACCGGGGGCTCCGGGCGATTCACTTTGGGGGGGGCACGGTGATAGTGTTCCGATTACCCTCTCGATATCCTCGATAGGCAGCCCCCCGGGACGCAGCAGGAACGGTTTTTCATCGGCAAATGAGATGATGGTGGACTCAACTCCTATGCGGCATGCTTCGCCGGGGATGACTGCCTCTAGTTCATCACCGAACTCCTGCCTGACATGCTCCGCCGTTGTTGGGCTCGTCCGCCCGAAGCGATTGGCGCTGGGGGCCGCAAGCGGAATGTCCGTTTCTTGTATCAGCGCTAAGGCGAGGGGATGATCCGGCGTCCGCACGGCGACGGTCGGCAGTCCCGAGGTGACGATATCCGGCACGCGTTCGTTTTTGGGAAGAACCAGTGTCAACGGCCCCGGCCAGAAGAGTTCGGCGAGGCGTCGAGCTTCTTGCGGCATAAAAGCGACAAGTGATTCTGCTTGCGCAATGCCGGCAACATGAACGATGAGCGGGTCGAAGGCGGGCCGGCCTTTCATCTCGAATATTTTGGCGACCGCAACGGGATCAAGTGCATTGGCCGCCAACCCATACACGGTTTCGGTCGGCACGGCGGCGACATCACCGTTTTTTATGCATCCGACGGCCCTCTCAAACCCCTCCCGCAATGCTTGCCCTCCCTCATCCATCGCCTTGTTGATAAGGATCCAGTCTGCCGCCTCTTTTATGCCGGGCATGACGATCGTATCAGGATTCAGTTCCCGGATGTGCTTTTCACCGTGCCCGGTAAGCACATAAACGCCTTTCCCACCAGCATTTCCCGCAAAAGACACATCGTGCGGATGGTCACCTACTGAATAAGAACGCCGTGGATCAATGCCATATTCTTCAGCGGCCATATCGATAAAGAACGCGTTGGGCTTAATACATTCGCACCCGTCCTCGCGGGAATGCGGGCACACATACACATCCTCTATTTCGATGCCGTATCCGGCCAAAGCGGATACGACATAGCGATTGACACGATCGATATCTTCGGGCGTCAGAATTCCCTTAGCACGTCCGGACTGATTAGTCACGATAAAAAGCGGGAATTCCCGTTGAAGACGCCGGAGGGCGTTGAAAGTTTCAGGGAAGAAAACGACTTGCGATTCACTTTGCAAGTGCCCCCGATCCTCGATAATGGTTCCATCCCGATCTAAGAAAACGGCTCCGTCCATATCGCCTCATTTTTGTTTTTGTTGTTTGATTTTTTCGGCCAGTTGAGGGGCTTCTTTTTCTAATATGGCCATCTCCACTTTTTCAGCAATTTCAGGATTTTCTTCAAAGAACGCGCGCGCCTTTTCTTTACCCTGGCCCAACTTGGTATCGCCGTAGGAATACCACGACCCGGACTTTTCGACGATATCGGCTTCAACCCCCAGATCGACCAGATCGCCTGCTCTGGAGAGTCCACCATCGAAAAGGAGGTCAACCTCACAGCGTTTGAACGGGGGGGCGACTTTATTTTTTGCAATTTTAATACGGCACCGGTTACCTATCGTCTCATCGCCCTCTTTAATGCTGGTGATGCGCCTGATTTCAATCCGCACCGCACTATAGAATTTCAAAGCCCGCCCGCCGGGAGTGGTTTCGGGTGAACCAAACATCACACCGACTTTCATTCTTATCTGATTGATAAAAACAACCGTGGTGCGCGATTTGGAGATAGAGGCGGTAAGTTTTCGCAGAGCCCGCGACATCAGGCGCGCCTGAAGACCGATAGTTTGGTCTCCCATCTCTCCCTCGACCTCTTCACGTGGGACGAGGGCCGCTACGGAGTCGATAGCGACGATATCGATGGCGTTACTGCGCACGAGCGCCTCGACAACATCCAGGGCCTGTTCTGCGGAGTCGGGCTGATGGATCAGCAGGTTTTCCATATCCACGCCTAACAGTTTGGCATAATCGGGGTCCAAAGCGTGTTCCGCATCGACGAAGGCCGCAATTCCCCCGGCCTTCTGTGCATTGGCGATCGTCTGCAAGGTCAGTGTCGTTTTTCCGGACGCCTCCGGGCCGTACACCTCAATGACCCGTCCCCGCGGCAGCCCGCCCACTCCCAGCGCCATGTCCAGGGCCAGGGAACCGGTAGGGATAGCGGGGATGGCGAGTCGCGCACTGTCTTCGCCCATGGTCTGGATGGTTCCCTTACCATACTCTTTTTCTAAATGTTTCAGGGTACGGTCAAGAGCTTGCTGACGAGCATCTTCTGGGTTTTCTTTCTTCTGCGCCATGTACATAACCTCATTATTTAAAGTTTCAGTGAAATCATAAAATTGTTCCTTTATTTCGCATGTTTATATTTTATCAGATAAGGGTATTATAATATAATATCTGTCATGGAAAGACCGATGAGAAGACAGATCACCAAACACAGCCCCGCGTAAAGGTAATCTTTCCCCCGGAAATAACATACCATAGTCGGCACCAGACCTATCAATGCCGCGCTGCAACCCAAAACAATGGCAAATTGGATCAGTCCATCTCCGGAAATTAGCGATTGCAGATAAAAATGGGGGCCAGGAAATCCAGCGCCTGCTCCTTCCCATATAGATTTTACGTCATGCCCTTCCCACAACAAAGAGAACACAATGCCTGGCCTGAGAAAGTTTTCGCCGGGTCTATACAAGACCAGCACCGGACCTGCCATGCATATTAAAGCTATTGTTATAGTAATAGCGTGGACAATTCTACCGTATAAGCTTTGGGCTGCAGTGGTAACCGAAGGACTCTTAGTATCAGAGGCATCAGTGTTCATTAGACATCCTCCTTATCTTTTAAGGATTCTCGATTGCTTATTTTTTCACTCGCTTTTTGCGATTTATAGATTGAAACAAAAACAAAAAAAAGGATAACAACCAATACTGCTACTGATACGATATCAGGGGTTTCAGGGATCAAATTTAGGCGTTCAAGCCCTTCTCTTATTAACCCAAAACTTGTGAAAAACAAGATTCCTATCAAAAAAACCCGGATAAATCCGGCTTTAATTTTGAGTACCAAAAGAGAGCCTAAGTATCCTCCAAAAATTTGACCGGCTATCAAGGGGGCTACAAAGAGAGGGATCATTGCTCCACTCCTGAGGTACGGCCAGCCCGCAACACAAGCTCCGGTTCCTAATACGATTCGGCTATTAGCCGCTGCAACCTTAAGCGGAGCACCTAAAATAAAATTATGGATGGGAAGTATCGCCCATCCAGCCCCCATACCAAAAAAACCTCCTATTATTCCTACAAAACAAAGCAGTATAAAACCTAACGCCATCCTGCTCATTTTATAATGCACCATGCGATCATGTGATTCCTCAAAGTAACGGAACGAGGACAGTTTTAACCAACGTGTAAAAGCATCCGAATGTTCTGTCTCAGGCCATGCAACACTTTTTTTCCCAAACAAAAAATAGAATGAAAAAAAAAGCGACAAGAACACCTAAAGAAATTCTAACCCCAGCCTCCCCCCCCTTCTCCAAGCAGTTCACTGACAGCAATAGCGCTTACTGCACCCGTAAAAAAACCTACCGACAGTGCTATGCTGAGAAAAATACACGTATGAAGATTACCTAACCCTCTTTTAAAATAGGGACCGGTCGATGACAAGCCGCTGGTCATGCATAATAACAATCCGGCCGCCCTTATTATAAGGCTGTGGATCGGAGTAAAAGCGAGCATGATTGGAGTAAATATGACTCCGCCACCGATACCAGCCAATGCAGCAACAACAGCTATAGAAGTACTCAAAAGAAAAAAACCAAAAATGAAACCTGAAACAATAAATGTTGACATTTCGTTGGAAGCCGCTTCGCCTTTCATCGCCCACGAAATAATAGCTAAAGCTAAAAATGAGAGAGTTAGAAAGATAATCATTACCGCAACCTCCCGTCTCGGAGACCGCAGCCACTTGGTTATATCTGGTTTTTTTGAAATTTTCATAAAAAAGATACTAAGATGGTAATTTTAGCTTTTGAGGAATGGAAATCCCGCTGCCCTTCTTTGCTCTAAATAAACGCGCGCAACCTGACGCGCTAATTGGCGCACTCTTCCGATATAATTGGTGCGTTCCGTGACGCTGATCGCGCCGCGAGCGTCAAGAACGTTGAAAGCATGAGAGCTTTTCAGCACGTAATCGCAGGCCGGCATAACGACCTCGGCTTGCAGGCATTTTTCACATTCACTCTCAAAATCATCAAACCAGGAAAGCAATTTACGCACATCGGCGATTTCAAAATTGTACCTGGAATACTCGACTTCTTCTCCCCTCCGGATATCGCCGTAAGTAATGCCCGGCGCCCATTCCAGATCGAAAACGCTTTCTTTTTTCTGAATGAACATTGCAATGCGTTCAAGACCGTAAGTGAGTTCCACACATACGGGCTCGAGATCGATCCCGCCCACACGCTGAAAATAAGTAAACTGGGTGACTTCCATACCATCCAGCCATACTTCCCATCCCAGCCCGGTAGCGCCGAGGGTAGGTGACTCCCAATCATCTTCGACAAAACGCACATCGTGTTCCTTAAGGTCGATCCCGAGAGCCTTCAAACTGTCAAGGTAAACATCCTGGGAGTCAAAAGGGGCCGGTTTCAAAATAACCTGGAACTGATAATAAGCCCCCAGCCGATTGGGATTTTCCCCGTAACGTCCGTCTGTCGGCCGGCGTGAAGGCTCGACATATGCAACATTCCAGGGTTCAGGCCCCAGACAACGCAAAAAAGTTGCGGGGTTGAAAGTGCCGGCTCCAACCTCTATATCGGACGGCTGAACAAGTAAACATTCCCGCGCGGTCCAGTATTGTTGAAGTGCAAGGATAAGCTGCTGAAAATTCAAAAAAACGCTCCTGTATCTTAATTAACTATTGTTGTCGTTTAAAATCCGCTCTTTTCTCTTCCGAGGGCCTTCCAACCGATATCAGTACGATAATGCGCCCCCTGGAAATGTATTTTTCCGACGGCTTCGTATGCAAGCTTTCTGGCGGATTTGATATCGGCGCCTCGCGCGGTTACGCCCAGCACACGGCCTCCGTCGGTTAAGCATCGCCCACCTTCAGAACGTGTTCCGCTATGGAAAACCATGACATCGTCCATTTTTTCAACATCTTCCAGGCCGCTTACAGGTTCGCCTTTTTCATAGCCGGCGGGATAGCCTTCAGAGGCCATAATTACACACAGAGCGGCCCCTTCATGCCACTCTATTTCCATATCCGCCAGATTCCCTTCTATAGAGGCCATTAAAATAGGAACGATATCACTTTTCAGACGCATAGCCAGGGGCTGCATTTCAGGGTCACCAAATCTGCAATTATATTCCAGCACATAGGCATTTTCTTCCTGTATCATGAGCCCGGCATAAAGCACACCCCGATAAGGTCTATCCTCACGATTCATCGCGTGAATGGTCTGTATAATCACTTCGCGTTCGGCAATACCCGCCATGTTATATGTCAGCACCGGGGCGGGGCTATAAGCTCCCATGCCGCCGGTGTTCGGCCCCTCATCACCGTCATATACGGGTTTATGGTCCTGACAGGGCGGCAGCAAAGCGATACCATGCCCGTCTGTAAGGGCCAGGACGCTAACTTCTTCGCCTTTGAGACATTCTTCGATGACTATTTGTTTTCCGGCATCACCAAATTCCTCCTCGATCATTATACGGTTGACCGCGCTGCGGGCTTCTTCTTCGGAACGGCAAACGATAGCGGCTTTCCCGGCGGCTAAACCATCGGCCTTGACCACAATAGGCGCGCCGACCATATCTATATAGGCTTTTGCCCTATCGGCCGAATCAAATGTTCTAAACGTAGCAGTGGGTATGGTATGGCGTTCCATGAGCTGCTTGGCAAAGACTTTGCTTCCTTCCAGGCGCGCCGCCGTTTGGGCCGGGCCGAATATTTTCAGGTCCCATGCCTCAAAGCTATCAACAATACCCGCGCAAAGAGGCGCTTCAGGGCCGACGACCGTCATATCGATTCCATTATCCCGTGCAAAGCGCCTGAGTCCTTTAATATCTCCGCTGCCTATATTAACACACTCCGCATGCTTTTCGATGCCGGCATTCCCGGGTGCGCAAAATATTTTGTCAACCAGAGGTGACCGGGATATCTTCCATGCCAAAGCATGTTCACGCCCACCGCTTCCAATGATGAGAACTTTCATACCTCTACCTCTTAATGGCTATAGGAAATAATATCTGTCAAAAGTTACCGTCGATATTGTCTATAAAAAACGTTATTTTGTCAACTGTAAACCAGATCGAAAAAAAACGTCATGATATAAAAATGCCTTTCCCTTGGCAAAATATCTGTTATATTATAAAATGGATATGCCGGGTAAGTCCTCAGTAAACCCATTGTTCCTCCGCCGTGCCCTGTAACGGCGGTGAGAAAACTACGCACTTCACTGAATATTTGCCGGATAAAACGAGCCTGTTGCATAATTCACGATATCTTCGCGGAATATATATCATATAGGACTAATAAAACATATTGACTACAATATATAGAGTCATGTTGCAATTATGCAACGGGCTCAAAACGTTCGTAAATCGGAGTTTTTCACAATGGAGAGGGCTATGAAAGCTAAAACTTTGAGAATAGCAGCAGGTATGATGGCGGCTGTGTTCGTAATGGGATTTGTGGAACCCGGAAGTGCCGGTGGTTATGGGGGCGGCGAGACGCTGGAAACGGAATCCGCGGTGCCGCTTGAACAGGGAGCTATGGATGTGGAGTTCGGGATGGTGTACTCCAGAGCGAATTCCGGGAAACGCGGATGGTGGAACAATCACTGGTCACGCACACGTCGGGAGGGGGGGGCTTTCCGCATGTATGAGTGGATCCTTGAAGTTACGCGGGGCATTGCACCTGATACGGACCTCACCCTGTCCACGGGATGGGTTGATATGAAAGATCGTCTCATGCCCCTTGTAAGCGCGGATTTTGGATATGAGGTCGGTAACCACGGGCGCGGCATGGACGACCTGAGGGTGTCGTTGAAAAGGCGTATCCTTGACGACCGCGGGGTCAGTGTTGCCTATGTACCGGGTCTGACGATCCCGATCGGCCGACATACCATCCTCGAGCGCGGACGTTTCGGCCCCGGTCAGAATTATTGGAGTTTCGATCAGCGGCTCGTTTTGACGCACGAAAGGGAGAAGATCACATTTAACACCGATTTCGGCTATTCACTTCCCTTCGGACGCACCCGCCGAACCTATAAGCGTGATTTTGGCGTATATACCGGCTGGAACAAACACGAGGATACTGAAAAAAGTCCGGGTGAACGCGGAGTTCTGGATTTCAATACGGGTGCAGTTTATACCAATGGCCCGTTTCGCCCACTCGCCGAACTGAACTATGAACATCGTTTCGTCTGTAGTGAAGGCAACGACTCCGATCAGCTTCACGTCACCGTAGGGGGGATTTTTGATATCAATAAGCAAGCACGCCTGAAAACCGGATATCAGCATCCGGTCGCCGGCCGAAACGCGTCCCGTACGAGAAGATTACTGCTGTCTGTGGCTTATGAGTTTTGATCTGTTGGGTAGCGTTACTGCGTTGAGAATTAATGTATTCAGTGAAACACGTTGATTTTGGATTTCTACCGCCGGGCTTGTCCCTGTGGAGGAGTATTTATTCACTACAATAACTTTGACAATCCCCGGCCTCGCCCGCCGCGTTTCTGCCCAGGGTGGGATAAGCCATTGGAAGATAAATTTTTTATCTTGCATAAAAGCTTACAAATATAACTTTATCCCCCTGGGCAGAAACGCGGCGGGCGAGGCCGGGGATTGTCAAAGT
>JAGYMJ010000466.1 GCA_018400625.1 Planctomycetota bacterium | reverse complement strand
CCGCGGACGCTTGAAAGCGTCCACTACGAGCCGGGTTTTCGGCCAGGGCTTGTCCCGGGGGAGGGGCGAGGATACGTCAAAATCTATGCAAACGCCAAGCTAAAGGAAAAAGTAAGCATGAGTCAGTTATCTTCGAATTCAGATGAAAACCCTTCTGTTGAAAACGAAATGAATCCGTTGCTCCATTGGTTCCTGGCGCAGGTGCCGGTTTTGCTCCTTGCCGCGGTCTTAATAGGCCGCCCGTTTATATCCACCTTGCCTCCTGATGTTGGCCCATTAGTCCTCTTCACTAAACTTTTGCTCCTGGCATCTGTCGTCTGGCTGTCCACCAGCGCGCTGTCCGGTAAGTTGAAGCTCCATACCAGTGGCGGATTCCTGTCTCTCTTCTCGGTTTTCTTGCTCTGGATGTTTTTCACCCTTTTTTTCAGTGTCAATCAGTTCTTCGGCGCTCAACTATGGTGCGCCTTCTTTTCTTACGGATTAGTTCTCTTTTTAGTGCTGCAATTGTCCGGTGAAAAAGGACGGAAAAATTTCCTGTTTTCGTGCCTGTTATCTACGGCGGCGGCAGTAATTATTTTTGCTCTGTTTCATCGTGTTTTTGTCATGCCGGGTTTCAGAGAGTGGGCGATGCGCAGCTCGGACGAATTAGTCTCTATAATCGGGCTGGGCGAGCATCTGCGGGAAGATTTGCTCTCCAGAATGAGGTCGCAACACGTTATCAGCAATTTTCTGACCGGCAACCAGTTGGCCAGTTTTTTGCTGCTGTTTGTTTTCCCTTTTGCTATGGTGGTTCTCGGACAACTGCAAAATATGTGGGAAAGGGGATTGAAAAATACTTCAGCAACTCAAAAAGCATTCGTTTTCTTCCTCCTTATCATACTCGCCGCTCATCTGATAGCTCTCTTCTTCAGCGGATCGAAAGGGGCGATCATTGCCTTCCTGCTTGTGTCTTCAGGGTTGATTATTGTGAGCGCTAAAAAGTGGTTGAGTAAAAACAAAAAAATATTGGCCGGTATTCTCATCGCTCTTGTTTTAGTGGTCTCGTCCGCTGTCTCCCTGTCTGATACCCCGAATGTCAATGCCCTTAAAGCGTCTTTAGGGGTGAGGTTGGGCTATTGGGACGTTACCCGTCGGATGATAAAGGAAAATCCACTGACCGGTATTGGTCCGGGCTCCTGGGGAACCTATTATAGTCAATATAAACTCCCTCAGTACGAAGAAACAAGGCTCCCTCACAGCTTTTATCTGCTGATTTTATCTGAATCCGGCGTTCCGGCCCTGGCGCTGGTTCTCGGTGCCCTTATACTGGGCTTTGCGGTGATGCGCCGGCAAATGAATAAAAACGATAAGGTTAATGCTGATGCTTGTTCTTCTGATAATAATGGCGCCAAAATAAGCAGCCCGCATCCGGCGTCGGGCTATATCATTGCTGCGCTTTATTTCATCTTTGATTATTTTATTGCCGGAAGCCTTAAAGCCACCGATTTTGCCGTCCCTCAACTCTTACAGGCCATACCATGGATAAGTTATCTGCTCGTGTTTGCCGTTTGGAGTTTGTTCTTCCACCTTCTCTACAGCCGGGAATTAATTAAGGACATTCTGAAATCTAAACTTGTAGGTGCCGGGATTGTCTGTGGACTGGCGGCTTTCTTTATTCATATCACTGCCGAGCTGTCCATGATCATACCGGCCGCAGGCACCGCGGCTTTTGCGCTCATGGGATTTATGTTTTGCGGTACCGATACCATTACTCTCAAATGCCCCAAAATAATCGGTGTGTTGTCAATGCTCTTGTTTATTCCTGTTTTACTCATAACTTTTTATTTGGTCCCTGCTGCTATTGACTTTTACATTGAAGAAAGAACTATTTTGGCCATGCGCAAAGACCTGACCCAAATATCCGATGCCGAACAGAAATGGGAAACCCAGCAGGAAATGATCGACCATTACAGATACCTGGTCGGTCTGGAGCCTATCTTTGAATCGGAAAGAAGATACGCTGGTTCTCGCATAAAGATCGGACGGTGGAATGCTGAGCTTTGGGCGGAACTTGCAGGATTAAAACTTTCCATGGTGCAAAATCTGACCGATGCTCATTCGATCGATCCCCCCGATGAGCTCCTCAGTGTTCTCCTGAATACTGCGGAGCAGGCCGCTCGTCAGGCCATTCAAATTAACGGGTTGAATGCTAAGCCATACCGTATAATCTCCCAAATCCTTTTTAGAAAAGGAAGAGGGGATGAAAGCATCAAGTATGCTGAAACAGCCGCTGAACTGAATCCCAGTGTGCCCCGAAGTTGGTTTGATTACGCCGGGACTATTGAGCGAGAAAAAGGATTAACCCGCGAGGCATGTCAGGCATACCGCAAAGCTCACTTCCTTAATGACCCCCAACTTCAATATCATCAACGGAATTTATTATCGCCCGAGCAGGAAAGTCATTTAGAGTCGGTCATCCGTCAATGCGAGCATCTGTAATGATTTTTCCTCATTGCCGTCAGGCGGCATGTTCTCCTCCGGTCCCGTGCCGGTGGAAATAACGATTAGACACTACGTGCGGTAGCCAATAACTCTCAACCCTCCACCGTGCCCTGGGCCGGTGGAAAGACGATTCGCCACTATGTGCGTTCCGGATGGAATCGCGATTAACGCGAATGGTAAATATTCAGAGGCCTTTAGGTCAACTACCCGATAAGCGCCGCTGCTTCATCGACGGCCGATGCGGCGTCGGGTGCGTATCCGTCGGCCCCGATCTCTTCGGCATAATCAGAGGTGACCGGTGCACCGCCAATAATCGTTTTTGCTTCAATCCCGGCTTCCTTCAAGGCATTGATAACATTCTTCATCTCCGGCATTGTCGTTGTCAGCAAAGCCGAAAGGGCAACCAGGTCGGCATTTTCATTCTTTGCCGCTTCCACGAACTTTTCTTCCGCTACATCAATACCGACATCAACGACTTTGAACCCGCCGCCTTGTAACATCATATTTACTAAGTTTTTCCCGATATCATGCAGATCGCCTTTGACGGTTCCAAGCACAACCACGCCTTTGGGTTTTGCCCCGGCTTCGGTCAATAAAGGTTCCAGAACTTCCATACCGGAATGCATGGCTCTTGCCGCGATCAGAACCTCGGGAACATAGACTTCGTTGGCTTTAAACCGTTTGCCGATAACACCCATACCTGCTGTTAATCCATCATTGAGTATGGTTTCCGGGTCAACCCCTTCATCTGCAGCTTCCTGAGTAAGTGCTTTCGCCTTTTCACTATCACCATTAATAATCGCATCCGCCAATTCTTTCATGTCCGCCATTTTACCTCTCCTATTTTAAGTAAAAAT
>JAGYMJ010000465.1 GCA_018400625.1 Planctomycetota bacterium | reverse complement strand
GCACCGGCTCTGGAACTCCCCCCCGCCGATGCCGCGCCGGAAGATGTGCCGGAACGTTTCAAGACCCTTCAGCAGTTTCGCCGGGACCACCCGGAAGCGGAACTTGATAAAAAACTCTCCAAGGACGGCAGCACGGTGGTGGTCAGTTCCACCCTCGAGGGGAAGACCGCATGGAACGAACATTACAGCTCCTGGACGGCGGCCGAAGGACTGAAGTCAAAACTCGGCGCGTTCGTCGACGGAGCGGCCAATATGATGTTCGCTTTCGGCATCCCGACTTTCATCGGTGTGGCCATAATGGGCGTCTTCGTGGCCAGCTTCGCCGGCACCACCCTCGATACCGCCACCCGCCTGCAACGCTACATCATCAACGAGGTCGGCAAAAGCGTTAAGGTGCCGGCGCTTGAGAACCGGTACGTGGCCACCGGTCTGGTGGTGCTGTCAGCCGGCGTGCTCGCACTATGGGACGGTAGAGGCGCCGGAGCACTGATTCTCTGGCCGCTGTTCGGCGCCCTCAACCAACTGCTGGCCTCGCTCGCCCTGCTGATCATTGCCGTCTACCTCTACCGGCGCCGGCGACCGACGTGGATGGTCACCATCCCGTTCGTTTTCATGTTGATCATGACCGCATGGGCGATGCTGATTAACATCCGGAACTTCTCCCAGAACGCCGGCCAGATTCATCTGCTGGTCATCTCCTCCATCGTCCTGGTGCTCCAGATATGGTTGACTATCGAGGCGGCAATCGTCTGGATGAATATCCGGGGGGAGAGAGCCGATTAAAAGTGTGTTCATTTTTCGGCCGGGCTGCTCGGATCACGGTTGCGGCAGGGGCGTGCGCAGCAGGTAAACGGCAAACGGGTCCTGTTTCTGCTGCCGGCCGCAGGTGATCCAGAGTTCACCTTCGTGTTCGACGATGCCCGGATAATGGCTCCAACCGTCGAAATCGCCCCAGCGTTTAAGGACGTCCCGTTGTCGATCGACGATGAACAGCGTCAAACGTCCCCTGGGCTTTCCCGGGGTGGAAGCGTCCGCCCGACCCGCAGCGAGCAGCACGCCGTTGCTCAGGTGTTTGAGCACCGGCCCGCCCATCTGCACGCCGAGTTTTTCGTTCGCGGGCCGCATCCTGCCGTCGGCGTCCCAGTCCACCAGGGTCGGCTTCCAGGTCCAGTCGGTGTAGTCCGGCGGTTGGGCGGAGCCGATGATCGCATACAGCGGATGCGTACGCGCCAGGGCGCAGGCGGTCCCATCTTCCGGGTCGAAGGCCAGGACCGTTTCGTTGGGGCGACGCGGGGCCTTGCCGGGTTTCTGGTGAATGTCGTTCGGATCGAACGTCCGCAGCATTTCCGCCGCAGCGGCGGGCGCATTCCAGGTCGAAAAGATGTCTTCGGCATGCAGCCGCCAGGATTTTCCATCCAGCGTTGTGTACAGGTTGCCGGACCCGGCGCAGACGTTGTAGCCGATGCCTCGGTACCAGGTCGTGAAATAGCGCACGACCCAGCGTGATTCAAAACCGGTGGGACAGGCATGGACATGGCCCCAGTCAAGGCCGTCGTGCGAGAGCCAGGTCACCGAGGCGCACCAGACGCCCGGGCGCCCCTTATCGTCGGCAGCAGCGCCCATGAGGCGATCCTTGCAGAACGTGGTGATCATCAAGGCACCGTCCGGAGTGATCGAGAACTTGCAGTCGCCAACCTGGCCCGTCTCGCCCCAGATGAACAGGCGCACCGGTTCCCATGTTTCACCGTCTTTGGACCGGATCAGGCGCATGCGCCGCAGGGGCGACTCCTTCAGCCCGCAGTACCAATAGCCTTTGTAGCGGATCAGGTCGGGATGGATCTCTCCCCGCAGGTCCGTTTCCGACGTCAACCCGCCGTCGGCCCGGATACTCGCATCCAAATCCCAAATTTTATTTTCATGAATGTACATGTATTTTTCCCTTTTTGGTTAATCATAATCTGAAGATATTCAGTGAACCACATCTCACTCGATCGCCACCGATCTCTGTGCCGGTGGAGTAACAACGTGATTCACGGAAGACTTACAAAATTCCTTGCCCCAGCCGGCAGACAACACATCACCGTAGTTGTATTACTTTTACTTCCAAGGGCCCCCCCTCACATAATCATAATCCTTGGGGGCGGGATAATATTTAAGCGCCATTTCGCCCGGATTGATCCATTTATTTCCATAAGGGCCCCCGCCCGTTTGATAGTCATCCATATGCCACCAAGCGACATGGCCGCCCACGAAGAGAACGTTGGCCCCGTCCATATGGCGACTCATATCATGAAAAGCCGAATCGCCCAAACGTAGAAAGTGATGGTTGACATCTGCATAATGAGCCGAATCCATCATCCACAACATGTTGGTACCTCCCGCATAAAACGGTTCGGCGTCCCGCGGTGGGCGTCCCTGACGTATGTAACGGTCTTTATATTTCACCTCCGGAGCCGTCTGAATAATCCACCGCATGGGAGCATAGTCGATGGGTCTTCGTGAAGGATATTCTCGCTGCTGGGAGGGACAGCTATAAAGAAAGGGCCCATCCAATTCCTCGAGGTGAGTCTTATGCGCATAGAAGTCCGCCCATTCTCCCGAAAGACCGGGATCAACATAACTCGATGTCTCAAACCCCATATACGGCGCAAGCCTTGTGAAATGGTAACCGACAGTGGATGCCGCAGCGCGCCAAGAGATGGCATTATGTCTCCCGATGGCCGATTTGAAACCGTTGCCGGCTTTATTTTCAGCGTAGGCATGGTGATCCCAGGCCTGCGGAAGAAACTCATTATAGTCATTAAAGTACATTTGAGTCACGATACCAATCTGGCGCAAGTTGCTGGTGCACACTGCACTGCGCGCCGATTCGCGGGCGCGGCTGAGAGCCGGCATCAGCATTGCCGCCAGAATGGCTATTATTGCAATGACAACCAGCAGTTCGATTAAGGTGAATTTCCCCGCCTTCCGTTTTCCTTCAAGCCGGCTTTCGACCTTCTTACTCATAGCTTCTACCTCCTTAAAAAAAAGTTTAAGGAATGAAACGGTAAAACTTCCACTGTTGGTCATTATATCCCCCCAAAAAAAATACTGCAAATGATGCGTGCTTGGGGATTTTATTTCAAGCGCTCGTGCTCACCTCACCGACCAAACCGTGCGTGTGTTTTCCCCCCCCACGGCTCTCACCTTATTATTCCTCACCCGGCATTCGCTCTCAATAGTTTCGGCACATAACAAATCCGACAATCGCCCCTTAGGCTTCAGTAAAGGGCGGCTCACCACGTACCGTTTCCAGTATCTCCCGTGTTCTGTCCAGGGCCTTTGCTTCTCCGAAAGCGGCGAGCCATACCGCGCCTTCAGCACCGCCGATGCCGCCGGAAGATATGGGTAGGGCATCGACATCGGCCAGAACCTTTAGCGCCTCTATCTCGGTAAATAATTCCCCCGGCACAACCCATAGCGTGGGGCCTTTGCCCTGGGCGTCACGGTTCATACTGGCTGCAGCGGCATCAAGGTCCCCGTTTACACTCTTTTCAAGCCCAACGGGGTGCAGGTACCTGACCCGACTTGCGATTAAGGTGCCCAGGGCACCACCGACTCCCCCGCCTGTGGGATGCCCTATGAGGACAGCCGCCTGATTGCGCTCGTAATTGATGGCGTTAGCCCCCTTGGAATACACATCTCCGGGCCCCATTTCCGGAAGAATATCACTGCAGCTCACGTCGAGTCTCTCTCCCCTGCGTATCACAAGGTCGGGATGAGTATAGGTGAGTTGCGGCCCGTTATAATTACTGGGAAGTGTACGGCCGGTCACATAGTTTTTTTTGTCAAAATATTCGCCGGTAATTTCCTCGACAACGTATCCGTTGGTCGTTCCGGACCCGATCGCGAGTATGCCTTCTTCAGCGGCGCGTCGGACAAAATCCGCCCTGGCAACACCCTTGCCGATAAGTCTTTTCGACTCGCTTACTGTAAGCGAAAAAGTAATGTGCATGATATTTCTCCCTAAATATTAAAGCATATTGCGAAAAACAATTCGGTGACCTCTTTGGGTCAATGGAAAATATATAGTACATGATTTCAAAGCCTTGTTCAACTCTTCAATATACGGAGGAATTTGCGCTGTAAAGTTTTTTGCGTGTGCCGGGGCGCCAATTGGTAAATATTCAGTGAACCCCGCTGCCTC
>JAGYMJ010000464.1 GCA_018400625.1 Planctomycetota bacterium | reverse complement strand
GCTCTGAATAATTATTCCACCGGCACAGGGCACGGTGGTGATGAGGCAACGGAGTTCACTGAATATCTATGGAAAAATAAAATGGTTAAATATGTCAATGAAACCGGTGTCGTTAAATCTGTCGAGAACGGAAGGACGAAAATAATATTGGATCATAAGCCTGCCGAAGATTGCGGCGGATGCTGTGCATGTTCGGCCTTCACCGGCGGGCTGCCGCAGATCGAAGTCCCGCAGGAGGAGTTCAAAGAGGGTGACCGGGTGCGAGTCCATATTCCACGGTCCAATCCCTATCTGGGTTTATTTTTTGTGTTTTTTTTACCGCTTTTACTGGTTATGGGTGGCGTCTTTATCGGGCAGTCTTTTGAGTCGCAGCCCAATTTGGGGGCAAAAGCGGCAACTGGAGCCGGGATAGGATTAGCTGCAGCTCTCTGTTTAGCGTGGTTGTCAAACCGCTTGATATCCCCCAATGAGACTCCAACCGCGGAAAAACTTGAAAAGACTTCCGTTGCTCCAAACCATTCTGATTGAGTTGTAACCGTGAAAGAAACAAGTTAATTCATTATTTTAAGACAAAAAATGGCTGAGAAAGTTGGTTTTATATCCACAAGGTTTGCAGGCAATGATGGAGTGTCGCTGGAGAGCGCAAAATGGGCGGAGGTGTTGTGGGATTTCCAGCATATCAGCTACTGGTTTGGCGGTAAACTCGACAGGCACTCCGATGTGAGTATGTGCGTACCGGAAGCGTTCTTCGGCCATCCCGAAAACCTTTGGATTAATGAACGCATATGGGGCAAGAGGCGACGCAGCCCGCTTGTGAGCAGACGTATTTTGGAGGTTGCGGCCTACCTGAAATCATCCCTCTATGAATTCTGCCGCAAGTTTTCCCTCAGTTTTCTCGTCATTGAAAATGCTTTGACCATCCCCATGCACGTCCCGTTTGGTCTTGCTATAACCGAGTTTCTGCACGAGACGGCTATCCCTTCGATAGTCCACCATCATGATTTTTATTGGGAACGTGATCGCTTTTCCGTCAACGGTATATCCGATTATCTCGATATGTCGTTCCCCCCCCAATTGCAGGAAATGCAGCATGCCGTGATCAATCAATCGGCCCGTGAGCAGCTCGCCTGGCGCAAAGGGGTTCCGGCTACGCTTGTCCCCAATGTGTTGAATTTTGAAGACCCACCGGCTCCCCCGGATTCTTACTGTGCGGATGTGAGGGAACAAATCGGGCTGGATGAAGATGATGTTATGATCTTGCAGCCGACCAGAGTAATACCGAGGAAAGGGATTGAACATGCTATTGAACTTGTTGAGCAACTGGGCGATCCGAGGTATAAGCTGGTGATTTCGCACGAAGCCGGGGACGAAGGAATGGAATATGCAGATACCGTAAGGGAATTAGCCAACAAAGCGGATGTCGATTTGAGAATCATTTCCACGCGAATAGGGGAATTCAGACATTTTAACAGCAAAGGCCAGAAAGTTTACACACTCTGGGACCTTTATCAGCATGCCGACCTGGTCACTTATCCAAGCCTTTACGAAGGCTTTGGAAATGCATTCCTTGAAGCTATTTATTACAGGGTCCCCATGGTCGTCAACCGCTATTCCATCTTTACACGCGATATCGAGCCCAAAGGTTTCGAGGTGATCGTTATGAACGGAATAGTAACACAGAAGATCGTAGAGGCCGCTCGAAGAGTTCTTGAAAATGAAGAATACAGAAATAAAATGGTTGACCACAATTACAGGTTGGCGGAAAGATTCTATAGCTATAGAGTGTTGCATAACAAACTCAAAAACCTTATTAGTGATGTGACCGGTGTGTGAATGCCCAACGGATAAATAATTCATCCCGAGACCCTGAATATGCAAAAAAAACATTATGATTTAGTCGCTGAAATATATGAAAGGTTTCAAAAACTGTACCCTCAAAAAGCTGATAAGTGCCAAGAAAGGCTTGAGATGATGATGGGCAGATACGGATTGGAATATAACTCTACAGGCCGGCCTTATGAGTGGAGCGAAAAGGATGTTTTTCTCATTACTTATGGCAACACTCTTGTGGGGGAGGGGGAGCAGCCGCTCGCAACGCTCAGGGGGTTTTTGAGCCGGCATGTCAAAGGAGTCATTAATACTGTTCATATACTTCCCTTTTTCCCCTATTCCTCCGATGACGGTTTTTCCGTCATCGACTACAGAAAGGTTAATCCCGAACTGGGCAGCTGGAACGATATCAAGTCTATAGCTGCTGAATTCCGTTTGATGAGTGATCTCGTTATCAACCATGTCTCGCGTGAGAGTGAGTGGTTCCAGGATTATGTGCATGGGCTTATGCCGGGCAGGCACTATTTTATCGAAGTCGATCCCGCCGTCGATTTGTCCGAAGTCGTAAGGCCCCGCAGCCTGCCCCTTCTCACCCCGCTCCATACAAGAGATGGTTTGCGCCATCTCTGGACGACTTTCAGTGATGATCAGATGGACCTTGATTTTTCCAACCCTGATGTTCTTTTCGATTTTTTAGATATTATTATGTTTTATATTCTTAATGGGGTGAGGGTTATAAGACTCGATGCGATCGCGTATTTGTGGAAAAAAATCGGGACCAGTTGCATACATTTGCCCGAAACTCATGAGGTCGTCAAGTTGATACGCAATTTTATCGAGCTTATTTCCCCGGAAACTTCAATTATTACCGAAACCAATGTGCCCCATGATGAGAATATAAGCTATTTTGGGAAAGGCGATGAAGCCCATATGGTTTATCAGTTTCCGCTTCCTCCGTTGATTTTGCATGCGATGCTGACGGGCAATTGCCGGTATCTTACTCAATGGGTGAAAGATTTGTCAGCCGAGGATATACCACAGGGCTGCACTTTTTACAATTTTACCGCTTCACATGATGGAATAGGGGTCAGGCCGCTGGAGGGGTTGGTTCCCGATGACGAACGGGAAAAACTCATTGAAGATGTTCGCCAACGTGGGGGGCAAGTTTCAACCAGAAATGCAGCCGGGGGCGATGAAAAACCCTACGAACTGAATATCAGTTATTTCGATGCTGTTTCCAACCCGGATTCCAAGGATGTGGAGGAGGATATCAACCGTTTTTTGTGCTCCCAGGCTCTAATGCTTACGATGCAAGGTGTTCCCGCCGTATATGTACACAGCCTTTTGGGCACTCGCAACGATTATGACGAAGTAGAACGGACAGGCCGGCCGCGGTCTGTTAACCGATCCACTTTGCAGGCGGATGGGATTGAGGGAAAGCTAAAGGATTCTTCGTCAACCCCATGTCGGGTTTTTACACGCTATAAGCGCCTTTTGCATTGTCGCACCCAACACCCCGCATTCCACCCGCAAGGTGAACAGAAAGTTTTCGATCTGTCATCGCAGGTTTTTGCAATCGAGCGGATGGCACCCGACGGCAAAGAGAAAATTCTGTGTCTTTACAATCTGTCGGATGAATCGACATCTGTTGAATTACCCCGGGAGTGGGGCGGTGCGCGCATAAGGGATATTATCACTGGCAGACTTCAGAAAAGAACGGAAAACAAAATAAGCCTTCCTCCCTATCAACCTCGATGGTTGGTCAAGTCGTGAGAAAGGGTGAATATTTGAGCTAAGTCCTCAGCGAATCCCGTGGCATTCCCACCGTGCCCTGGACTTTCGCCCTTTAATTCTTAGTTGGTTGTCAATGTAAGAAACGGCGGATTTTTTTAAGCCCGAACAGGGCGTTGCAGATCAACAGAGCCTGCGATTCAGACGAGTGCA
>JAGYMJ010000463.1 GCA_018400625.1 Planctomycetota bacterium | reverse complement strand
AGCGGTCTTACACTCAAATGAACAGATTTTTTCATCATCGGGTGCAGATCGTTGACCAGACGAAAGTCGATCCCGCTGTGATGTAATGCTTCCAATTCTTTCGGATCATTCCGGCGTCGAGATTCTTAGTTTCCTTCTGTGTTTTCTGCTCATCGGGCCCCCGTCCGTTCGTGGTGCGGTCAACGGAGGGCTCGTGCAGAATAACCAGTTCGCCGTCGCTGGTGGGGCGTATGTCCATTTCGATCTGATGCGTACCGGCGCGGACCGCCTGTCTCCAAAAAAGAGGGGGGGGAGAGTTCTCAAGTCTTATGAAAAAAACTTTCGGTGTAATTCATGCTCTGCCGAAATGCCGGGAAGCCCACTTGCACCCACTGCCGATTTATTATACATTAATGCTCTCACAGTCCAGGGCAAAAAAAAACGAAGTACGGATTTTTGGCGGCGGCACAAGTGCAACGTGATTTTTGAGGGGGGGCCCTGGTGATGATTATCCGCCGCGCGTAAGTTCGCCGTGAACCACGTTGTTCCCCCACCGGTATGGGCACGGCGGGGAGAAACTCCATACTTTGCTGAATATTTACTGCCGAGCTATGCCCTCCTCAGTCAATATATACGAGATAGAAAAGCCACCATGAATAAAAAATTATTGAAAGTGTTAAGTGTCGCGATTCTGCTGCTGATCTGTTCCTGTGCCCGTTCCCCCCGTCGTCGCCTAACCATCCTGCATACCAACGATATCCACTCCCACGTTGAAGAGTTTGCTGCGCTCGGGAAGACAGTTGACACCTTGCGCGAATCGGCGGGGGATGTTTTGCTGCTGGACGCCGGTGACGTCTTCTCCGGAACTCCCTATTTCACCCTCTACGGCGGTGAGCCGATGGCTGTGCTGATGCGCCGGATGCGTTATGACGCCATGGCACCCGGCAATCATGAGTTCGACCTCGGGCCGGAACGGCTCGCCGAATTCATTGATATGGTCGATTTCCAGGTGCTGTGCGGCAATATTAATTTTTCTCATGAAAGCGTCCTGGCGGGGAAAGCCGAGCCTTTCGCCATCTTCGAAAAAAACAGCATAAAAATAGGTGTCATGGGCCTCATCACCGAGGAGACACGCTACGTATCGCGACCCGGCTCCAACATAAAAATTACTGACGTATTCAGCACAGCGGAAAGATACGTCGAGGTCCTCAGCGACGCAGGAGCAGATCTGATCATCGCACTCACGCACCTTGGATGGGATACCGACCTCTTGCTGGCGGAGAGGGTCCGCGGTATAGATATAATCGTCGGCGGCCATTCTCACATCCGGCCGGACGTTTATCCCCATGTGATCACCTTTTCCGGTTCCTCCGACGGCCAAAAATATCCGGAACGGGTATTCCTTGTTCATGCAGGCGAATACGCCTGCTGTATCGGGCGTCTCGACATCACCCTCGACAGCGACGGCAGGATAGCCGCCTGGGAAGGCGGCCTGGTCAAGAGGGTGAAAGAGCCCGAAGGTGTTTACCGGGAGATAGCAGAGCGTTATTCCGCCGGCATAGGAGAACTCAAAAAGCAAAAGGTCGGTGCAGGTAAGGTCAAATTGATCGGGGAAAGAGAGGTTGTTCGCGCCCATGAAACCAATGCGGGCAATATTGTTACCGACGCATTGCTGGCAAGGAGCCGCGATGCAGGTGCACAAATCGCTTTGTATAACAGCGGGGGAATACGCTCGTCTATTGAAGCGGGAACCGTGGCTTTCTCCGATATTATGGAAATGCTGCCGTTTGATAACCACATCGTCGTGCTCGAAATCACCGGGCGGGAACTCCTCGATGTCCTTGAACACAGCGTATCCGCCGCCGAGGACCTGAGCGGCAGGTTTCTTCAGGTAAGCGGAATGCGTTTTGGATGGGACCCGAAAAGCGACCCCGGTGAACGCATCAGGTGGGTTGAGGTGGACACCGAAGGGGGCCACAAAGCATTGGAGCAGGAAGCCTCTTATTCTATTGTTACCAACAGTTTTCTTGCGGCCGGAGGCGACGGGTATGACATGCTGGCCGACGCCCGGCGTACGAGAGAGATGCGCGTGCCGGAATATGCCATACTTGCCGATTATATCAGCGCGCACTCGCCCGTAAAACCGGAGGTCGAAGGCCGGATCATACGTATCGCCGACACCGATTAGTGGGCAAAATTTGAGGTGAAAACAGTCATCTCCCGAAATCGCCGTCAGACCCTCTTTGGCACTGATCACCGATCACTGATTACCCGCTTGCTG
>JAGYMJ010000462.1 GCA_018400625.1 Planctomycetota bacterium | reverse complement strand
TTGCAGTACAGAAATACCGCTCCACCGGGACAAGCCCGGCGGTAACGTGTTGCACTGAATATTTGCAGAATTTCAGACTTAAAACTTTACGCGGAGTTAGGCAACTAAGCACTAACCCATTATGAAGGTACCATTAGAAAACGATTGTCTTGCGGCCGCCTCCTATTACGCGCCCAGAGGTTCCGAAAGACTGATGAATCTTGGGAATCTGCTTGCCACCCGGTATTTGAAACCGGCCGATCGTTTGGTCGGTATTATCGGCGAGCCGGGGATGGGGAAGTCATCACTCATCCGGGGGATGTTTCCCGGTTTGGAACTAACCAGTGACGACAACGGGATAAAGGTGAGACCGCTCCCTCTGAAAAATATCGACGACAACACATATTTTTCTCCGCACACATATCATCTTGATATCAGGCTGGAACTGGCATTTGACCAGCCGGGCGAGCTTGCGGGGCTTATTAAGAGTGCACTTGAGAAGAAGAAGCGCGTGATAGTCGAGCACTTTGAACGGATTTATTCGGCTTTAGGCAGGAATGCCGATCTACTGGTCGGCATCGGAGAGGAGATACTCATTACGCGTCCGAATGTTTTCGGCCCTTATCCCAAGAACATCTATGAATCGATAGAGGGAACGGGGATTTATCGGAAAATGGCGCACTCAGCCGAACATCTTACGCTCTATGTTCTGATGGAGGAGTATGGTTTTGACGCGCCGAAAATTTACAGTGATTTTCCGCGCGGATTTGTTATAGAATTTCCTGAACAGCCTTCTTTTGATATACATGAGCTGGAAAATAAGGTGCGGGGTTTGATCAAGAAAGGCGTCAGCGTTGAAAAAAACAATGAAAACAGTGTGGTGGTTGCCGAGAAACAATATCCGTGCAGTGAGCCACGGATTCATGTGGACAGCAGTAAGGAGATCATGAATTTTCGCCTGCTGAAGAAGCTTTTTTACGACCCTGTTTCAGAAACCTATAAGCTTGTGGGGCTGGTTGGTGAGGGGGCGCCGGAGAGCTACACTTACAAACTTCAGTTTGACGACGAGGATTTCGAGTGAAACGTTTTTCAGTGCCTGAAAATTCAGTGAACCATCCGGTATCCTATCGCACCTTGTGCGTCATCACCACCGTTCCTTGTGCCGGTGGAATGAAGATTCTCAGCTACAGCGGGCATAAACAATACGTTCCGCCGTGTCTCCGCCCAGCCCGGCCCCTGAGGCGTTTGCGCTTAGAGTTTGAGATGATAATGACGTGATGCACGAAATGTTTACTTTTATATTTTAAAGCTTTTCTTGATTATATGCATATCCGGAGCAGATATTTCACACTTATGGAAGTTCTTATAGCGCTGGCGGTAACAGGAATTGCCGCTATGGGGATTTTCCGTTTGCAAATAATAGGGATTGAGGCTGCTATTCATTCTGAACTCACTCATCGGGCAATGAACATCGCCGAATCGCAGATGGAGCGGGCAATTGCGGAAGCCCATGCGCAAAGCGCAGCCCCGGAATCCGCTGGCGGAGAAGTGAGGGTGGAAGACATGGACACTGTATTTCGGTGGCAGCTTTCCGTGGAAGATGCCCGGCACGACTTCGAAGAAATCGCTCCCGAATTACCGTATCTCTGGCGTATTTATTGCCGGGTTGAGTGGGGGGAAAGAGGCAGAAATATAGAGTTAGAACGTTATGTCTGGGATTATTACTTTGTGGAATAAATTTACACTCATCGAAGTATTGATAGCGGCCGGTATATCCGTAATTGTGCTGGGGATTATTTCCGGCGCCGCCTGGTCAACCTTTGAATCAATCGCCGCCACTGACCGGCGTCTGGACCTGACGGCGGAAAACACGGCTTTAATCAGAAGACTTACTGAGGATTTAAAAGGCGCTCAATATGATGTTATAAGGAGCGCTGCAAAAATTGAGGAATACCAGGACAGTGATGAAGTGCTGCCGCCCATTTTTTTGGCTGAAGAAGAAGCCGCCGGTTTTGTTTTGAAAATCTATACCACGGGTGCTGTTACAGGGCCCAACCGACCTGCGGGCGTGTATCGTGTCGATTACCGGTTTGACGACAGCGAGGGCAAACTTGAGCGACGCCAGGCAAATATCGCGCAAGTTGAGCTTGAGCTGCTGCCATGGAGGATAGTGGCCGAAGACCTGAGATCTTTCGATATGCTTTTTTATGATGGAGAAGAGTGGGAAGAATTCTGGGATTCCAATGAAGAAAAGGCCTTGCCCTTAGCTATTGAACTCGATTATACATTCGAGCGTAATGGTCTTACATTGTCTTATGACTTCACTGTTTCCACCAAAGGTTTTTAAGTATTCAATGAGCAAAAATGAAAAAAGAAAAGGTATAGTGCTGGTTGGTGTGCTCGCCTTTATTGTGCTGCTGTTAGGAGTATTGATGGAATTTACTTATCGATCAAAGGTTCAGCTTGACATCACCCACAACCGGCTGCAGGCAGCGCGTGTGAAAAATGCCGCCTGTTCGGTGATTGATATAACCCGGGCTCTGCTGTCTTACAGCACCGATATGAATGCTCCGGAGGTAAGAGCGTTTTTTGAGGAAGAGCAGGAAATGCTTTTTAATGGCGTTGAATTGACCATAAATCTTGACCCTGAAAGCAGAAAAATCAATTTGAACAGGCTTGTGAGAGGTGGATCGATACGAGGGGGATACAGAAGCCTTCTGAATTTAGCGGATATTTTTGAAACACAATACGATGAACGCGTTATTACGACCGATATGATTATCTCCATTTTAGAATGGATCAGCGAGGAAGGGGTTGTTGAAAGGCTTTCCATTCCCGGCGAGTCGGCAGGCAGTGATTATTATTCACAAAAGTCTCCACCCTATGAGTGCAAACATGCACAGCTCAATTCCATCTCTGAACTCTTGTTGGTCAAAGATATTACGGAGGAAGTTTTATATGGACGACCGGCAACGCCAGATGGGGAAGAAGCCAGGCTCGGTCTGGCCGATTTCGTTACTCTGTTCGGCGGGGGTGAAAGAATCCGTGAAGGGGATGTGGAGCTGGAGGACTTGAAAGAACAGGAGCCGGAAGACTTTGAGAATTTTATTACGGTAAGAATAACAGCAAAACTGGGGAATGTTGAACATCATGAACGGGTGATTGTGAAAAGAGAAAACGGTTCCATTGTCTCACGGGAAAAGATGTAGCGATTATCCGAACCCGAAATGATCTTTGAAGGTTCTCGCCGCTTCCGATGCTATTTTCTCCAGTTCGATCTGCTGTTGACAAAGTGCGGCCATCGAGATCATCTCAACGTCGTGAAGGCCGCAGGGCACAAAGTAGTCAAAAAAATCCATCCGTGTGTTGACATTGAGCGCAATGCCGTGATAGGCGACCCAGCGACGTACGGCGATACCGATACTGGCCATTTTTTTTTCGCCGACCCATACACCGGTATTTGGCGGGTTGGTATTGGCTGTTATACCGTATATCGCCAGCAATTTTATTAACCACTCTTCAAGTTCCCTGAGATATTTATGCAGATCACGTCCTCGGCTGCGAAGGTTAATAATGGGATAGACCACCAACTGTCCGGGGCCATGAAAAGTGATCTTGCCGCCCCGGTTCGTTTCGACGAGTTCTATGCCCCGACGGCTCAAATCTTCTCCCGATATCCGCATGTCCGAGCTGTCGGCGGACCGCCCAATGGTTATTACAGGCGGGTGTTGAACGGGAAAGAAAAAGTTTTCTTTTCCGCCGGTTTCAATACATTGAGCGACCAATTCTTTTTGGGTGGCCAATGCTTTCCGGTAAGCAAGGGTGCGCAAAGGTAATACGCTGAGCTTTTCTGTATTCATGTTCCTGAACTATTTCATTGTCGTTTTTTCATAGGTGCGACATTGACGGCGAATGGGTATTCGTTTGATTTTCATCGACATTGAAAGGATAATAAGTTAAGTTCTTTTTTGCAAGTTCTAAATAAAAATAAAAATTACTTATATGCTTTTAATAATAGATAACTACGATTCCTTTACCTACAATCTTGTCCAGCGCCTGGGCGAGTTGGGCGCCGATATCGTTGTTCGCCGTAACGACCGCATCGCTGTCGATGAGGTGAGAGATATGAACCCGCACCACATCATCATTTCACCCGGGCCATGTACTCCTGATGAGGCGGGTATATCGAACCGTATTATTGAAGAATATGCGGCGAAAATTCCTCTTTTGGGGGTTTGCCTCGGCCATCAGTGTATTGCGCAAACTTTTGGTGGTGTGGTGAAAAGACATAGAAGGCTGATGCACGGCAAGACGAGCATGATAACCCATGACGGGCGAACGATCTTCAAAGGGCTTCCCAATCCCTTCCAGGCTACACGTTATCATTCCCTTTCGGTTCCCGAAGATTCGCTGCCCGATTCTTTTGAGGTCAGTGCGCGTGCCCAACAGGATGAAGTCATGGGAATCCGGCATAAGGAAATGCCGGTGGAAGGTGTCCAGTTTCATCCGGAATCCTTCCTGACGGAAGAAGGGCCGAAATTGCTGGCGAATTTTTTGGAAATAACCCGACCTCAGCGCGGGGTATGAAAAGGATGGAGTGCTGTTCACCCGCAAACCCGCATGTCGGAATATCCGCTGTACTGGCTTTAAAACCGGGGTTTTTATGATTGAACGTATCATATAGGGTTCTTTCTGAAACTGGAGATAGAAAAGCAATGGTTGGTGGATGGATAGTTATCCCAGAACCGATTTTAAAAATTGACTTTGGGCCGTAAATAGTTTAGACTGAACGTATGTCCTCAGTGAACC
>JAGYMJ010000461.1 GCA_018400625.1 Planctomycetota bacterium | reverse complement strand
CACCGTTTTCAGCAAGCGTTTCGGCCAATCGCAGGTAGGCCGGGCTCCTGTGGTTGCGATGGTTATCTTCATTTTCAACAACTGCGCGGTAGGCCTTTAAGGCTTCTTCGGTTCTGCCGGCGTCGGCAAGCGTTTGACCGAGTGCGTTGAGACTCGCACCGTGCCACCATCCGCGCTGCTGATACGGGTTCATCCTTTCAATCATTTCAAGCGCTTGTTCGTAATCGCCCTGCTGTCGCAGATGATTTGCAGCCCCCAATAATCCGCGATAGTAGCTCGCGCCGCCCGACCCGACCTCGTAAATCATCATATTGGCCTTAAAAACACCTTCGGGATCATCGAGGCGAGAGCGCAATTGCACAAGCGTTCTCAGAGTGCTGACCTTGAATCTTGCTCCCTTGATCAAATCGGCCGCCCGCATAATATCTTTCTCCGCCTTTGCAAAATCTCCTGTTTCGCTATATGCTTGCCCACGATCAGCAAAGGCATAAGCCCGCACGTCTTCGGCGCTGCCGCGGGGTGGCGCGGGCACTTCATAGGGAGGCCATTCTTCTATGGGTTCATCTTTGAAAGCTTCAATCAATGCTTCATAATCGTCCTTGATGGACATTAACTGCATCTGAGCGTACACAGAATATGGTCGGTGCTCAACTTTTTTGGCACGCTCCATTCCTTTTTCAAACTGTTCTTCCTGATGAGCGAGAGCTATAGCCGATCGGGCAAGCCATTTCGACCTTTCCACACCGTCCGGCGCCGTATCAGCGAGTTCCTCAAAAGACTGCTGAGCTTTTTCGTATTCACCCTGATGAAAAATCCTCTCGGCTTCCGCCTCGTCATACAAACGGTGGAAATCGATGAAGGAACCGGATGAAAAGAGGCCGAAAACCGCCAAAAAAATAACTATAAGCCAATAATTTCCTTTACACATAATTTTTCTCCGCATTATTATCGTTTAATAAATGTCCTTTTATTCAATTATGCTATGAATCCTCAAAAAAAGCAAATGACGACGTAAAAATTTAAGGGATGTCCCAGGTTGGTGGCTAAGTTGTATGCAGCATCCCCGATACATCTTCAGAAAATTGGTGGCGATTTCGTTTGAATACGACATGGCCGGCGTGTTAAAATCTAAAAATCTGATCTGTCGCTCCACCGGGTCGAGCCCGGCGGGGGCGGAAAACCAGGGTCGAACAAAAGACCCCCCCGACCTCGTGTCGGGGGTGAATCAGATCGAGAAAAAAACATGAACCTCCGACCAATCTATCGACCCGAAAACACACAACCGGTGCATAACCTCCGCTTCGACTGGACAGGTTGGTTTAAAGGCGATCCTCCACAGCGAGAAAACATAAAAACCGCCATTGAACACTGCCGCGATGCATGGCGTAAAGACGGAATCGAACCGGAAACTTTCTCTATCGAAGACGCTAAAATCCAAATTATGGCCCGCACTGGAGTCCAGGTTGCTCCGGTTTCATTTACGCAGCGGATCAAGGGGCGCTTGATGCATGCCTGCCGGCAATCGGAGATGCATGTGCCATTCCGACGCAAAGTATCTTTCCGCACGCTCGGTGACAACACACGTGAAACCGTGGAGAACTATATCGATCGCCAGGCCGATAAGAGCGATTACGTTGACCCCCGATTTAAACGCTTACTCGGGAATTTCACGCTGACCGACAAAAACATTCACCTGAGTGAAGCTTCACAAACAACGCACGGACACTATTGGTACAACATCCACCTGGTCATAGTGATTGAAGACCGCCGTTTCCCGATCACAAAAAAAGAAAATCTTTCCAGGCTGCCCGGCGCCTGCATGGCTATTGCAAGAAAGAAAGGGTATGCCGTTTCTCACCTTTCCGTCATGCCCGATCACCTCCATCTCGCGGTGCGCGGGGCTGTTGACCAGTCGCCGGAAGAGATTGCACTGGCATTTCTGAACAACTTAAGCTATGTATTGGGGTATAATCGCTGCTGGAGTTGGGAGTATTATGTCGGGACTTTTAGTGAATATACGTTACGCGCTTTACGCGGCGAGGATATCTGATCTGTCGCTCCACCGGGACAAGCCCGGCGGGGGCGAAAAAACCGGAACCGAACGAAAGACCCCCCCGACCTCGTGTCGGGGGTGAATCAGATCAAGGGCGAAAAAACCGGAACCGAACGAAAGACCCCTCCGACCTCGTGTCGGGGGTGAATCAGATCAAGAAAAAAAGGAGATTGAATTATGGATGACGAATTGAAGGTGCTTGTCGTCGGATGCGGAGCCATGTCCAATAAATGGCTGGGAGTAGCTGAAAAAGAGCTTAGAATCGTGGGCCTGGTGGATATACAACGCGAAAACGCCGAGAGACGCGCTAAAGAATACGGCATAAGAAATGAACGGGTATTCGAGGACCTCGATGCCGCACTGAAAAGCACGCGCCCCGACATGGTCTTTGACTGCACGGTGCCGGAGGCCCATTACGAAGTGACCATGAAAGCTCTTTCGGCTGGATGTCATGTACTGAGCGAAAAACCGCTCGCCGATTCAATGGAACATGCAAAAGAGATGGTTGATAAGGCCCGACGCACGGGAAAGCTGTATGCCGTGATGCAGAACCGCCGATATCTGGCCACGGCCCCGGCGACGACCGAATTTATAAACAGCGGCGTGATTGGGGATATTACCACCATCAATGTCGATTTCTACATGGGGGCGCATTTCAAAGGCTTTCGCACCGAGATGAAGCATCCTTTACTGCTGGATATGGCTATACATACATTCGATCAGGCCCGACAGTTAACGGCCGCTGATCCCCTGGAAGTCTATTGCAAGGCCTTCAACCCCAAAAACTCATGGTATGCCGGAAACGCCTCGGCCATGTGCGTCTTTCAGATGACGAACGATATCGTGTTTAATTACCGCGGTTCATGGTGTTCGGAGGGATATATCACACCCTGGGCCGGTTCATGGCGCATTATAGGTACGCGGGGGACCGTTCTGTGGGCGGAGGGAACGCCGCGCGCCGAAGTGGTGGATTATGAGGAGGATGGCTTGAGGTGCAGAATGAAAGAGAGAAAACCCGATAAGCCGCCGCTGAAAGTCACCGGACACGAAGCCTGCATAAAAGAGTTCATCGAATGCGTCGGACGGGGTGGCAGGCCGCAGACGGTTGGCGAAGATAATATTAAGAGCCTCGCCATGGTCTTCGGGGCGATTGAAAGCGCTGAAGCCGGGCATCCGGTCAGTATCGTATGACCGCATTTCATTGATCAATTATTGTTGTAAGATATTGTTTTGATATTTGGAGAGCGAAGCATGATTTTCATCGATCTTGAATCAAAAGCGGGATCACCTGGCACTATCTTTCCACGGCAGGGTTGCACTTGCGTACGGCCAGAGATTTCCGGTAGGATGAGTGGATTACTGGTGCTGGAAGGTCGAACTCAATTCCCTATGAGGAGAAAAACATGAATGAATTAACATCTAAAGAAAGATTGGCACTTACCTACCGGCATCGGGAGGCGGATCGTGTGCCCATGCTGGCAAAACCGTGGAACTCCACACTTAAACGATGGCGAAAAGAAGGCTTGCCGGACGACATGGATTTCAGAGAATATTTCGGGCTGGACAAAGTGGTGGGGATTCGCGGGGATATCAGCCCGCGCTACGCGGTTAAAGTCATCGAAGAGACCGATGAGTATATTATCGACACGACCGGTTGGGGAGTGACGCAAAAGAATTGGAAACATGCGGCCTCAACACCTCAAACTATAGATCGCACGATTAAAGATCGAAAATCATGGGAGGAAGCAAAATCCCGGATGGAGATGACGCCGAGCCGGGTTGACTGGGACTCTCTGCAGCAAAACTACGGTTTATGGCAAGAACAAGGGGCCTGGATTCAGGGCGGCCTTACTTTCGGCTTCGACCGCACACACGCGCGCATAGCGGGCACCGAAAAAGTCCTTGTGTGGATGGCGGAAGACCCGGAACTCGTCATGGATATCATCAATACACAACTGGATTGCGATCTATGCCTGATGGATATGATATGGGACAAGGGATACCGATTCGATGCCATACATTGGGACGATGATATGGGTTATCGCAACGGACTCTTCTTCTCTGTCGATATGTACCGCAGAATACTCAAACCGATCCATAAAAGAGCCGTTGACTGGGCTCATAAAAAGGGTATCGTCGCTCACTTGCATTCATGCGGAAACATCAATGAATTGGTACCCGAACTCGTCGACATAGGACTTGACGCGCTCAATCCGCTGGAAGTAAAGGCCGGCATGGATCCCGTTTATCTCAAGGAAAACTACGGGGATCAACTGGTTCTCCACGGCGGGATCAATGCTATGCTATGGAAGGATGTTGACAGAACGGAAGAGGAGATAAGACGGCTGCTGCCCGTCCTGAAACAGGGCGGCGGGTATATCTTTCAGGAAGACCATTCAGTGCCCGATAACGTCAGCCTGCAAGATTTTGAGCGGATAATGAACCTGGCCAAAAAACTTGGCGCCTATTAGCCCGCAGCCGCATAAATTTTTGATGTTGAGTAACACAGACATTCCTGTCTGTGGCGCCTCGGAGACGTAAATCCTCAGTGAACCACGTTGATTGGTGGTTCCTGTCGCCGGGCTTGTCCGAATAGTAAGTCCTCAGTGAACC
>JAGYMJ010000460.1 GCA_018400625.1 Planctomycetota bacterium | reverse complement strand
ATCCTCCCGCCAATCTTCATCCCAGGGACGATTTATCAATTCAATTATTTTCTCCATAGGCTGCTCCGGATTAGAAACAAAAGTCGCAATATCAAATTTCGGAAAACGGATGCCAAAGCAATTATATCGACTCGATCAAAGGCCTTCTCCTCAACCCTTTTGCCGGTGACGCTTACAGCTCTCATTTCACCCCCGAAAAAATGTCTCTAAGCCTTAAGCAGGCTTTCTTAGAATGCTGCACTATATTAAACAAAGACTTACTCCGGCCCGGCCCCAATACTCAGCCCAACAATCTGACCAATACTTTGGCCCCCAATCTCACCTTTTTACCGATGTTGAGTAACACAGACATTCCTGTCTGTAGCACCGATAAAATCAGAACATGCAGCATAACTAACTATTTTGTGAGCATAATCGTCCCCGACCGCATTTGCTTCATATTAATGCCTCTTTATCGATTTGGGTGAGGACTTTGCAAAAAGCACAGACAGGAATGTCTGTATCACATACCGCAGCCAGTTGCGGGCGCGGGCGTCCGTGCTCTCTGGAATGCTTAGAACCTTTAACACGTGTTTATGTATAAACGGACGGTACTAAGCAATATCCTGTAATACCGCCCTCCTTAATAGTTTAATCTTTTCACCTACCTGCTCTTCAGTGAGACCCTCCAATTGATAAACGGTCAGCAGTTTATTGAGCCTTTTGGCCGTCTCTTCAACGACCTCTTGCGCATCGTTACCCAAGACATGGATGAACGCTTTCAATGCGGGCTGGTACATACTGTAATATCTGCCAAAAGCCGCCCTGGCAAGATACTGTTTAGACAGAATATTTTGTGTCAACGCGTAGTTCTCTCCAATATGCGTTTGTTCCGCTGCCCACCACAGACGCGAAAATGTATTGGAATCCCAAGTACCCACTCCCCAAAACCGCTTTTGCATATAGGCAAGCGAACCGAAGGACCATCGATGCCTTACAAAATCAGGACGATGTATAACGGTCAGATAATGCCATATCCCCTGGTCGGCCGCTTCCCTGCGAGTCAAATCAAGTATCTTATGCAACTCAGGTGCTAAATCTCTATCTAACAGCGTATCATACGGTTGAAAACCATCCATCAGGTTGTCAAGCACTCTATCCAATGGAGTTAAATCTATCTCCCTCTCAAGAGGTTCTATATAATCACTGTAATCAGAGGAATTTAGTCGCTTTTTATCTCCTGTCAAAAATTTCCGACTCAAGAGTCTTTTCCCTTCACGCATAAAACGCTGCAGCGGTTTCATTTGTTCAATCCCTCCTGAATAAGCTTTGCCATCTGATTTTTGAATTCGATTCGTTCCTGAAGTATTGTATCAATCTGTTGCAGAAAAAAGTATAAACCATCGGAATGCACAACCTGCGCAAATTCCATTCTGGCCGTTTCGGAATTCATGTCCGGAAACAAGTCGGGAAGAAAATCTTCCAGAACCGCATATTCCCATTCGTGCACCAACACGCCGTCCTCATCGATGTCTGAGGCGGCTTTGAAAAAGAGCTGATTCCAAACAGCATACGTTATCATATCGAAAAAAACGTCACGCATCCTTGCCGTTATCCCACGCTTCGCTTTACTGTTGAGTACATTCGCAATTTCTGGGTTATCTTTGTTCAACCAGATGATGGGACTGGCCGTATCGCAGGCTATCTCATATAATCTCGCCTTCTTCTCTGCATCAAAATGAGTATATCGTATATCCAGGTAATTGCTGCTCGGCAGCTTCGGCGGGTCTATGCGGATTTCCCACCCCCTGCATCCGGCAACTGCAGCACCTTTGAAGACGGCATATCCATCATTAAAACCATCCTGACAATTCGTCGTTCTGATAAGACTTGCCGTAAGCTCCGCCGTATTGGAAAGTGCGGCTCTTTCCAGAGGTATTTCCAATGTGCATTTCCTTTCCGAACGCCAGTCCACCTGGAAATCCTTAAAAGTCTTTCGCAAATAAGTCTCATTACATCTGAGCGCAACACAAATTTCGAGCGGGGGGGTATCTCTCTCCTGCTCGGGCAGTATTGAATCAAAAATATCTTCTTGAACCCTTACAGTCCCATATAAAGTAGCTGTATCCCAATCTTTATAATCTTCAATAGCGACCAGATGTCGGTGAGGATCGGTTTTGTCAAAAACATCACCGCTATCAAACCGCACTTTTTCAATCTGTAAACGTAAACCTGAAGCGGCATATTTATGCGGTAAAAATTCCCTTCGCAGTCGGGCGGTCTTAAGCATATTCGACCTCCGTGATAATTTTACCATCAATTTCAAGTTCAACGGCGCCGATCGCTGAAACATCCTCATTATCTACTTTCATGCTCAAGCTTACACTCTCACCCTCGAAATTGATTTCATCAGCACCGGCGGTAACATCAACATAAGCTTTCCCGTTCTCAATCCTTACTTTTGCCTCGGATGAGTCAGTGGTCATTTTTTCAATGGGAATTATATCCAGACGTTTTTTATTCTCACCAAGCGACCTGAGCTGAATGACGGCACTCCAACCTTCGTGATAAGGCACATTTTCGTCAAGACGCGCAGTTCCCTCGATTTTCCAGCTATCACTGCTCACATAAGCCTGTGGATTGCGGAACCGAATTGGCCGTTCAGAAGGAGCGGCGCTTCCGCCTTTTGAACGTTTGACAATAGGGAAACGTTTTCTCAACATATCAGGCCCTCGCTCACCGGCTGTGACTTCGGGGACGACCAGTTCTTTGATGACGGCATCGACATTGTTCTTTAATTCTTTCAGTGTTTTTCCATAACCCTGCTTAAAAGTTTGCTTCAAATTTTCGGTAGTCGTCCATTTTCTATGTGAAGGCGGTTCTGAACAGCGAAGAAACTCCTCGATTGCCTCATCGGCATCAGTGTTTTTACTCTCACCATTCGCCCGACCGCAGCTGAGGCAAGCGTGGAAAGGCCGTGCTCCGAGGGGCCGACGATAACCCTTCCAGCGCCAGTAATCGACGACCATTTCAGCGCCCCGAAAAATGGCGATACGGTTCTGGAGTTCATCACCTTCATCTTCATCAGCAAAACGCAATGAAAGCAGCACCTCACCTTTTTTCGACTTCTGCCCCTCATGCTTGGCCGGTATAGTGATCGGTATGCGTCGGGTCACGACGTCCCCTGGTTTATCAAATTGCCCGTCGCCGTTGCCAGCTTCCCGATAACATTTCACGAACGGAGCAATTTCAGGATCGTTTTCCGGATTTATTCGAGAAAGGGGGGATTCAGGTATTTCAATGCCCACGCCAAGCTTTTTATTCCCAATAATCGCTGGCCAGAAATACCTGGCAACAGCCTGTTCGAATTCCTTTTGAAACTCACCCACACTCTTTTCAGCGTCGGAAGTCGGGTCACGAAACCCGACAATCATGATACTCGTTCCGGTTGTATTGTCGCGCGATAGGTAAAGCGCATCAGCTATTTCACGTGCATCGTACTCCCATAACGACACTGCACGGACAGCACCGTCGACTTGTTCTTCTTGTCCGAGCCATCCCGAAAAATCGTACCATTTCCCGGTTTTTTGGATTTTATGGGAGGCAAGATTTGTGCGGCCGATAAAACGCGGAGAGCGAGATTCCTCCCCTTCAACATTGGAGTTAAAAAGCACGGTTGACATATTAGAGAAGCTCCAAAGCACCGATTTGCCGAGCCCATAGCTGCCGGCCGCCGAAATATCTTTTTTGTGACTATACAGTTCATCTTTACACAGCGCCGTAAAATTGGACTCATCACCTGATTCAGGCCCTTTCAGTCCGCTTGTATTTTTATCTTCTATCCTCAGGAGAGTAAGCTTATCCCCATCATGCAATCTTTTGAAATATTCTTTCATGCTCCTGCCGGTTTCAGTTTTCGTATTGGCAACCGCTTTGAGGTGTGGTCTTAAAGTACTGAAAGACAAGTTTTTGAAGAAATTTTTAGAATCACGGTTGAATAATTCAAAGAACTTGAAATTCACTTCGACGCCGACGCTCCGGGCCTGATCGATGGCATTCTGCAGGACTTCACGGACAAAAACGTCCGTACCATGTTCAAAGGCATGTTTTGCCGGGTCACCGCCGCTTCTGGCACCGGACGGCCTCCCTTCATCGAATATCCATTTCACCTTCTTCATATTCAACCTCAATGATTTCTCGTTGATTCTCAGCGTTACCCATGATTATTGTTCTCGATAAACAACTATCTGCAATATAAAAACATCAATAGAGTCACAAACCCAACCATTCCCCAACGAGGGAACATTTAATATAGTCCAGAGCTGATTCCAGGGTTGGAACGAAGCAACCGCTTTTAGAAATAATTATAACCATAATTAGCGCTATATAGCTCTTATATCAATCATTTCTCTGCCTGCTGGTAAAACGCATCGTAATTGTTGGCCACCTTGAATTCGACTTCATTGTCCAGTGCCTTGAAGTGTTTCCGACCGCAGTCTATTTTTGCTTGCTCAGCAGGGCGCAATACATCGCTGAACATGCTGCCCTTGGATTCCACCACAAAATAGAGCCGTTCCCGTCCGTTCACTTCCAACAAAACTGCCCAGTCCGGATTGTAGCCGCCCAGGGGGGTGTCGATTTTGAACCATTCAGGGAGCTTTGTATAAACCTTGACTTCCTCATTCAATTCAAATGATCGGGCAAACTGCGCTTCCACATCTGAATCATACACGACGTGGTCATATACCGATTTCTCGCTCTCAATCATGTTCCTGCTCAAATGACCATACAACTCGTTTTCCTCGAACAGCTCCTGGGCGTAATAATATTCATCGCCCAGCTTCTCATACTTTATACCGTCAACTATAAGCAGACGCATCTGACGTTTGATAATCTCGGCTACCTGCTCAATATATTTCTGTGGATTGTTCTTGAAATCCTCCAGCCTATCACTCCGCCTTATGATCTCTACCAAAGTCCGGCGTGTAAGGTTAGTCTCGTTCTGCAGGTAACCGATCACATCGGGAATGTCGTAATCACGTGCTTCATAAACCGCAGCGCTCTCCAGAACACTTTCGGTCTCGACACCGCCGCGATCAACATCCAGTTTTGCTTTGCGCGTGATGAACCGGGCACGGCCTGCCACCAGGTTCTTGCTTATTTCCCCGGCACATTTTTCAATCAGTTTCTCCGGATCAAAATCTACCCTGAATGTGGTTCGGTACTTGATACGTTCCCACAGCGTTTTGAACTCTTCACCCAAAAACACCGATTTGTTCAGTTTCACCTTCTCGCGGTCGTCAGCGTTTTTTATGTTCAGATTACCGGCCACTTTACGCAGCACCACCATGATCTGCTGAGCGTGTTCTTGAGCTTCTTCCGGCAGGTCCACCTCACCGGTTTTCAAATCCGTCCGCAGTACATCCTGCACTTTTCCTTTGGGGTCAATATACCCCTTGTCTTTCAGGTGCGTCCATACGTTCTCCGACGCTTCCATCCCGAAATACCGCGTTCCGTCGTCCTCAGCCGGCACGGGCATGTTCGCAAAGAGGTGCTTCTCCACCACTCCGAAACGGATGCCTTCGTCTTCTTCGATTTCCTTCTGGAGCTGACGTGCAAAGTCCTCATAGGATTCGTTGGCCATTACGGTCAGGCGGTTGACATTAAACCCGTGCACCCGTTCTCCGTCCTGGTTAACAGCGATGCGGAGCCCGCGTCCTATCTCCTGGCGCTTTTTCAGCGTCGATTTCGTTTCGTTCAGTGTACAAATCTGAAAGACATTCGGGTTATCCCAGCCTTCCTTGAGTGCCGAATGCGAAAAGATGAATTTGAGTTGAGAATCGAAGCTCAGTAATTTTTCTTTATCCTTCATGATCAGATTATACGCCCCTTCAGCTTTCTTCGAGTTCCGGGAACGGTCGGTATCCGGTGTATCTACCCACTTGCCCTTGCGGTCGGCGGCGAAATACCCGTCATGGACATTCTCAGTCGCCGTCTCAAGGTCCAATCCCTCAAACAGTATATTGTATTTCGGTTTACCTATCGCACGCCGGTATTCTTCTTCAAACATCCGGGCATATTTACCTTGCTGCGGGAGGCCATCTTCATCATACCATCTGTAATTGGCTACGCGATCGATGAAGAACAGACTCAGCACTTTGATGCCCTGGGGCCGAAGCTGAAGCTCCTTATCCAGATGCTCCTCGATAGTCTTACGTATCTGCAGCCGCTTATACTCATCTTCATCGACCTGGCCAACGACCTGATTCAGACGTATGATTTCCGGTTTGCTCGTGAAACTGATATATTCGTTACCTTCCTCGCAGTAAATATCCTCGATAATATAGCCGTCATAGACGCTACGCCCACCGGATAATTCCAGCAGATCATCACCGCTGCGGACCCACTTCGTTTTTCTTGCTACACTTCCGCTTTTCTGTATGACATCCATTTCAATTTTAGCACGTATCGGACTTTTGCGGTTATCGACATCCATCAGCTTAATATACGCTTTATTATGGCTGTCCTGCACTTCAATGCCCGCCACTTCGATCTGCTTGACCAGCTTTCTCTGATAGGCGTCCACAGAGTCGAGCTTATAGACCATATGGTGCTTATCGACGTGTGTCGCCGAGTAGCGGAGTGTGCAGAGCGGGTTAAGCGATGCGATGGCCTGCCGGCTCTTGTCGGTGGTGTCCACACTCTGCGGTTCATCAATAATGACAATGGGGTTGGTGGACTGAATGAACTCTATGGGCCGGTTGCCGGTCATACGGTCGTGAGGGCGGTGAATGATATTCGCTTTGTCTTCTTTTGCCGGGTCTTTAAAACTTCTGCGGAAGGCGTCAATATTGATGACCATGACTTGAATACAGTCACTTGTAGCAAAGCTTCGCACCTGTCCGAGTTTCTGGGAGTCATAAACGAAATAGTCAAACCGTGTATTGTCATACAGCCCTTTGAAATGATCTTCAGTCATCTGCATGGACTTATAGACACCTTCCTTGATAGCGACCGAGGGTACAACGACGACGAATTTGGTGAAGCCGTACATCCGGTTCATCTCGAATATACTCCGCAGATAAACGTACGTCTTACCGGTTCCGGTTTCCATCTCGACGGTGAAATCCAGCGAGTCAAACGTCTCGGAGGGGGCGAGTCCGTTACGGAGCTGGATGGACTGCACATTGTCATGTATATCTTCATCCAGCAGCCGGAGCCGGTTCCCGATACCGAGTTCGTTCTCATCCATACCCTCGAACATACCGTCCATGGCCCTGAGCGGCGCGACGGTGAAGTTTGTCCGGCAGACCTCCTGGCCTTCGAATAAGTCCGACACGGCACTGATAGCTTCCTGCTGGAAATCAAGATTTGGATCGAATTGTAATTTCATTTAAGACCTCCATCCGCAGATTACGCAGATTCTCGCAGATTAAAGACTAATGTTTTTATTGTAATATTTGATATTTACGAACCGGTGTTTGAGCAATAAAACGCTCAAAAAAGCTCTTTCAACTTGTGCTTCTACTTGTGCTTCCACTTGTGCCTTTTCTTATACCTCATCTTGTGCTTCAACTTGTGCCTCTTCTTATCCTTTCTCTGCCTTTTTCCGTCGTCGTTAACCTGCGTTAACCTGCAGATAAATAAGTTAACTGTCATTCTGCGTTTCACGCATTTTTTCGCTCCTAAACTCCATTTTCATGCCGGACGCGATCTATCATATCCTCGAACCCATCATCAATATCGCCAGGCCAGTTACCGAATATCTTTGCAACATCTGATACAGGTTTTATATTCTGAGATTCTATTAGTTCATCCATTGAGGGAGAATCCCAGAAGCTTTGTTTAATAGGTGTGCCCTGCGGAAGCAGTTCCATACCTTCACTTTCTCGTTCTTCCAAACGTTCAATATCACGAATTTTTAGAGAACTCAGTTTACCTGTAAGAAGTTCTTTTAATTGTGGTTTTTTGATATTCAAAATGCACCTCCTTCATTCATTTGTCGTTAATCTGCGCCAATCTGCGTAATCTGCGGATAATTCAAATGCTATTCACGCAGGTTATAGACCAGTCTCTTGTATTGGAGCGACTCCGTGCCGAAGTTGATGAGCAATGATTTATGAAGCCGGGATGCTTTCAGGTAATTGAGCACCTGGGCCTCTTCATTACCGGATAACTGCTGGAGTGCTTTCGTTTCGACTACTATTGAACTAAAACAGACAAAATCCGCCTGAAAAACGGTATCGAGTTGTACACCTTTGAAAAAAACAGGCAGCTTCTTTTCTCTTTCATACGGGATGTCCCTGAATCCCAACTCTTTCTCCAGAGCCTCCTGATACACAGATTCCAGGAAACCACACCCCAACTCACGATGCACCGCCATCGCCGCCCCTATTATCGCATAAGTCTGAGGGTCCTTTATTTCATTCGACATAACTGTTCTCTATAGCTTTCGTGTTTTCTGTTTATGATCCGCAGATTACGCAGATTTTCGCAGATTAAAGAAAAAATTCATTGTACTAAACGACCTTAAATTCGTCCATAAAACGGCATTCCCCAAGATTTTTATTTTTCGGTAATACGATGATCATAAACTGGACATTCGCTTAACATTTTTATTTTACCTTATACTTCGACTTATACATCCACTTGTGCCTTTTCTTATACCTCTTCTTGTGCTTCAACTTGTGCCTCTTCTTATCCTGTCTCTGCCTTTTTCCGTTGTCGTTAATCTGCGCCAATCTGCGTAATCTGCGGATAAACCGGATTACAAACTCTTCACATCCTCAACGCCAGCCTGGCGGAGTATCTGCACGGTATTGGTCTTGACCACGTCGTCGGCAAAGCCGTTATCCCTGAAGACCACACGCATAACTTCCGGATTGAATTCGTCTTTCAGTGCTGCTATGTCCTCAACGACATCCAGGCTTATATCTTCTGCCAGGCAGACGACCAGAGCGCCGGCACCGATAACGTAGATTTTGGATTTGTGATTGCCGATTGTTGATTTGTCCTTGTTTCCGTCATCAATCTGCAATCCGCAATCATCAATCTCCAATTCTTGGATTGGGACGGTCAGGTCCAGGCCGTATTTCAGCAGCAGTTCGTAAAGCACATCAGATTCACTTCGCTCAGGCTTAATATTCTCGACAGCCTTGAAAAGGTCTTCTTCCAGCGTATCGAAATCGACGTCCCAGGGCTGTATGTTGCTGGAGTCAAGTTTCAGGAC
>JAGYMJ010000459.1 GCA_018400625.1 Planctomycetota bacterium | reverse complement strand
GGGAGGGGCGGGCGGGGCGCATAACGCCTAAAGGGGGTTGATACAACGTTCGCAGCGCTTAATCTTCATTCCACCGGCACGAGGCACGGTGGGGATGGTACACAGGGTGCTGCAGGATGCCACGTGGTTCACTGAGGACTTATTCCCCATGCTTTAATCCCGCCTGTTGCCACCGGCCTTTTTCCGGCAGCAGGGAGATGACGAACGCTATCGATCCAGGCCGTAGTCGATGGGTTGGAAGTTGGCGGTGAGGCTGATGTTCGCTCCGGGCGGTTTGGCCTCCGGCCTGTCCAGGAGGGGGAATATCCGGTGCAGGATGGAGCGGTGACGGCGGGGGGAAGCCTTTTCTATCACGAGGGTGGTTTCTTCGGCGTTGGGATCGTTTATATAGGCCACATCCCCGCTCCAGCCGATGAACTCGTATCCGGCAGCGGCTTCGGCACGGATATTAATCTCATCGCCGAACCGGTAGGGGGCATCGTCGGTAATGTCGATAGCTTTGCCCCCGGCGTCCGGCTCCACTTGCAGGTGGAGCGTGTATTCGATAGGCTCAAAGTTCGCGGCGAGAAAGACATCATGCGCCGGCATTCGGATAGTGATGTTTGGTTTTGTTTCTTCTCCCCTGATGATCAGTTCAGTATCTCCGTTCCAATGGTGAAAGCTATAGCCAACGGACGGGACGGCCATGACTTCGACCTCGTTTCCGACGTAAAGGGGTTGTTTCGTTTCTGTCGTTCCCAAGGGTTGCGATTCCATTATCAGGGCGTACTCTATAGGCTCGAAAACGGCCTCGAGATTGACATCGCCGGCGGGGATCGTCACGGTGGTCTCGGCGTTGGCGGCGTCTTCCGTTTGACCGATGTCGCCGTTCCATTTAACAAATTCGTAGCCTTCCGCCGGTTCTGCTTTTATTCTTACGGAGTCCCCGATATGGTAAGGATAGGCGTCGGTAAGGTCTTTGGCTGTCCCGCCCCTTTCCGGTTGAGCTTGCAGATGCACGGCGTAATCAATGGGTTTGAAATTGGCGGTCAGTGACACATGATGATCGTGGAAAGTCAGCAGGGTGTCGGCCGCCTCGGGATCTTCCAGTCGCCCGGTATCGCCCGTCCATTGGGCGAACTCATAGCCTATTTCGGGTTCAGCCCGTAATCGGGCTTTGTTGCCGATGTTGTAAGGGGCGGCGTCGGTGAGGTCAACGGCTTGTCCGGTGTTCTGTGCCCTTGCCTCGAGGCTTAAGGAATAGTCGATAAGTTCGAAATTAGCGGTGAACCAGGCGTCTTCATCGGCCACGGTGACGGTTATTTCGGCGTCGTCGGGTGCGCCTTCGGTGATGAGTTCCGTATGGCCGGTCCATTTCTTGAACTCATAGCCGGTCTCTGGGGTTGCTTTCAGTAAGGCTTCCTCATCGATATTGTAGGGGGCTTCATCGGTGAGATCAACGGCGCTTCCGCCTTCCAGCGGATAGGCTCTGAGGGTGATTTCGTTCTCATAGGTCCTCACGACGCCTTTGCCCATATCACGCACCTGTTCAGGGGTTGTATATTCGGGGCTTTTGATGATATCGGCAGAGAGGAAGATAAGCAGATCAAGTTTCTCTTTTTCATCGGTCTGCCTCCGGAACAGATTCCCCAGGAGGGGCAGGTCCTTGAGCAGAGGAATGCCTCGGATGGTCTGGCTGCTTTCTTCTTTTATGAGCCCCCCGATAACTATGGTTTGTCCGCTCTGGATCGAGACCTGGGTTTCGGCTTCTCTTGTGCCGATAATCGGATAGCGGGCCAGCACGACCCCCCCTTCGCCGGTAGCTTCCACATTATCGATTTCGGCGGAAATAACCGGACGTATAATCATATTTATCACTTTATCGTCCTTAATACGGGGTAAGACGTTCAGTTGCACGCCGACATCTTCATAATAATCCAATGAAGAAGTTCGCTGGCCGGTTTCCGGGTCCACGTCGGTAAGCAGGATAGGAAAGCGTTGCCCGACCATGATACTGCATTCCTGTCGATCTGAAGTGAGCAGGCGTGGTGCGGAGAGGATATCGCCGTCGGCCTCTTCCTCGAGCATTCGGAAAAAAGCTTCGAGTTCACCCTGGTCGCGGCCGTCAACCCGGTTGAAATGCAAGCCCATGCCGGGCCGGGCGACAGCTTCGGGCGGTGCGCCCCAGGCGCCGAGGTCTATATCACCCAATAAATCACCGCGTGAACTGTTCCAGTCCACACCGATGTCACGTATCTTATCGTGTTGTACTTCAAGGATATGGGCGGAGATAAGAACCTGGTCGGCGCGCACGTCCATCGTCTCTACAATCTGCATGATCGAGTTGATAAGCTCCGGACGTTCTCGAATGATAAGCATATTCGATTCGACTTTGCGGCGTCTTTCGCCGGTCCCTCTGCTGCCTGTTCCGACACCACCTTGTCCTCCGCCCCAGCTCGTGTATCCGGAACTCTCAACGATAGATATCTTGCCGTGTTGGGACATGAAAGGCTCGAGGGTCGCTTTCATATCTTCCGCGTCGAGGTACTTCAGTTTTACCAGATTGATCTCCAGATCGACGACCGGATCGAAGGGTTCCTTTTGACGAATGAGCAGTATATTCTCTTCAATTTCCACAGTTTCGAGATTGTAAACCTCGAGCAAGGCGTCCAGGGCTCTTGATAGCCTTACTGCGGGCATAAAGGTGGTGACGGTGATGTCTTCTATGTTGGGTTCCACGATAAAACTGAGGCCGGTTTCAGCAGCGGTGAGGGCGAAAAAATCTTCAAGCGGTGCGTTTTTCAGGTTAAGAGTGAACCTTTTCTCCTCCAGTTCTTCGATCTCCATAATTCGCTCCCCATCCTCGGCGGGGTCTGCTCCCCCGTTGTCTTCTCTATCAGGCTCATGCCGTTCGGTTTCAACGCCGTCGGTGTCTGCATGGACTAAAGGGGCGTTCATGCCGAAGGCGTATAAGGCGCATAGAAGGGGAAAACATATGAATATCCGACCGGTACCGTGCAGTAATTTAGAGAGTTTCATGGTAAAAAACCTCATCAGGGTTCAAGTGGTAGATATATTGTCTCAGTCGTCTCATCGCGATGCCAGTCCAGGGATACGGAAGCGCGACGGATATCTTTTACTTCGACATTTCCCAGTACCGCATCCCCCTCGACGACGATCCGGTCGTTTATCATAGCCCTGGCTTTTTCCTGCGACCAGAGTATGGCTGTGAGGTTCAGTGCCGGCCTCTTCACCTCCGTATCTTCCGGCTTTACCGGCTCTTTTATGGGAGGACTGAATATATCCCTTCCCTCAGCCATCTCCACCTCGGCGTCATAATCATGGGTGGCAAGAAAGTTTTCGGCTCTTTCCTTCATTTCCAGAATAACCTCGTCGTCCGGCAGCTCACGCCTTTCGTGGACATTCGGGCCCGGCTCCTCTATCCGTTCCTCTTCGACCGGTTCGGGGCCTGAAAAAGGCACTCCGAAAATGACGCAGTACCAGACTACGGCCAGGATCAACAGAAGAATGGCCATGAGAATAAGTTGTTTCCTTTGTTTTTTTTCCATGTTCAGGTTAAGGCACTTGTAAATATTCAGTGAAGTGCGTAGTTTTATCCCCACCTGCACAGGGCAGGGGGGGGGAAACAACGTGTTTCAGTGAACACTTACGATTATTCTATCTTTCTCAGCAGCACTTCCACGCCGAGTCGCACGTCGAGTTTATCCGTATTCTCACCGAATCCCGGACGGATACTTATTTCAGGTATTCGCACGAACCGCCGGGGATGTCTTTCCAGAGCGAGCATAAAACCTGTTATTTCCGAGAAAGTACCTTCGACGGTCAGGTCAGCAGTTTCGAACTCGTATCCTTCTTTGGACACCTGTTCGTTTGATTTATAGTCAACCAATTTGCACCCTGTATTACGCGCAGCCTCTTCAATTAATACCGGGACTTCAGCCTCTGCAAGTCCGGTCATCTCGTTCCATTTGCCGACTATGCGGTTCAAACGCTGGATATCCTCTTCATCTCCCCACCGGCTCTTTATTTCTTCGGCTCTCCTTTCAACCTCTTCGGTAAGTTCTTCCACCCTGTGACTTGCTGAGGACAGCTGATGATATGAAATGAGCCAGTAAGAAAAAAGTACCAGCAGAAAGACGGGGTAGAACCAGAGGAAGGCGCGCAGTATTTTTTCTTGCTTTTTCACGGCCTTTCTATGGTACATTCGTTCTCACTCACTATAAAAAAATATCCATTAAAATTACCGCAACGAATAAGCCTTAACGGTAAATATTCAGTGAACCCCGTTGCCTCATCACCACCGTGACCTGTGCCTGTCTGCGTGCGACGCACAGGCAGGCACAGGGCACGGTGGT
>JAGYMJ010000458.1 GCA_018400625.1 Planctomycetota bacterium | reverse complement strand
TGCACTACTGTTACCACCGGACTTGCTCCGGTGGGACAATATTTGTGCACTACAGAGCCGGCTAAACCACTTAGTGCCTCCCTCGCCGAGCTTGCACCGGTATTTTCCTCGTTTATACTTTGACAACAATATTATATCGGCGCAAGGGCGGCGGGGAAGGCACGGGTATTTCTTTTTAGGTCGTTGACAAATATTTCCTTACCGGAACCGACCCGGTGGTAAAATTGCCGCAATCAACATAGTTCACTGAGGACTTACACGTTAAATCCTTACTTTACACGTAAATATTCAGTGAAGTGCGCAGTTTTATCACCACCGTGCCCTGTGCCGGTGGAGGAACAACGTGGTTTACTGAGGACTTACCTTTACACTAACTATTATACCATATTTCTCGAATAAAATGTAAGTATGCAGTGAAGTACGTGGTTTTCTACCCCGCCGTGTCCTGTGCCTGGGAGCTGACAGGTGGTTCACTGAGCCATTGCACTGAAAGAGCAAAAACAAGATTTCAGCTAAACATTAGTATAAAAGTTGTTCAGCCTTTACTAAAACCATTTCCGGAGTTATCCGGGTCATGCACCTGTGATCATTCCGGCAGACTTTCTTCTGACAGGGGCCGCAGTCGGTATTGACCCTTACGACAACATCATGTTTGAAACCGCTGTCAGTATAGGCGGGCGATGTTGGCCCCATCAGGCATATTGTGGGAATGTCAAGCGCAATCCCATAATGGCGGGGACCTGAATCCGTCGATATCAACAGATTGCTGAGGCCGACGACACATTTCAAGAGATGCAGGTCAATACCGCAATCGACAAGATCAAATGTTTTTGTATCGACCTTTTCCCTTATGCCGTCAACGACATGAGCCGCCCCGGGCCCCCCGATAAAAGCAATTTGAGCGGAAAACTCTTTATCAAGCAATTTGGTGAGTTCGCAAAAATATGCTTCCGGCCAAAGTTTAGCAGGGCCATAGCCGGCATGCGGATGAAGAAGAATCAATTCACCGTCAGGGTCAACACCTCTCAGAGTTAATTTTTTTTTCGCCAAAACCATATCCTTTTCGGAATACTTCAGATAGGGATGGACATTGTCCGTTTCGACACCTATTAATTCACAGAGTTTTAAGTAATATCTCGCCATAAAAATCGGCTTAAAACAACCATCGGCATCGACCGGACGGGGAATGGAATTTGTGAGCAGTTTACCGCGCATATCCCGCTCATAACCCAATCTTTTAGGAACCCCGGCCAGAAACATCATGAAAGCGGAACTAAAAGAATTGGGCAGGATTATAGCCAGATCACTCTGAGTTTTTCTTATTTTCGATACACAACTCAGAAAATGCCGTGTTGTTGCTAACCCTACCCCATGCCTTTCATAAGGGATAACATGATCGATTTCCCGAATACCTTTAATCACATCTTTGACGTTTGAACTGATAACGGCAGTGATCAGAGAATCGGGAAAGGACTTCTTCAGGGACGGCAGGATCGGGGTGGACATAACGACATCGCCTACCCAGTTGGGCATTCTTAAGCATATATTGGCCATGAATTTATTACTTTTGTAAGGAATTACCACTGCATCCAGAAGTCTTCTTCTTTTTCAGGCTCCTTCCCTTCACTTTTAGCTGCAAGTTCCATTAATCGTTCAGCCTGGGCTTCCATTCCGGATGCATTGACAAGATGCCCCCTCTTAACGCTTTCCTGCTGCCGAATCTGATTTTCCACTGATTTTTTCCGGCTTAAGTAGGTGTCACGCTCTGTTTCTGCAGTTTTCAGTCGGGACTGCCACCTTCTCATCGTATGTCGCATTTTATAGGCTTCATATGATGAGAGCTGAGACCTTTCGTTTTCCAGCCTTTCGACTGTATCTTCGAATTCCCTGATTTTTGCGTTGACCCTTTTTAACCCTCTATCGATTTTCTCAAGGTCTTCCTCATAGTTTTGCAAGGCATATTCTATATCGGCGGCGTCCCCACGTAAACCGGCCGCATGGGCAAACTGGGCATCGGCACGATTTCGCATCTGACGCGGTCCTCCCTCCACCGACATATTTGCGGTCCGCCTTTGAGTAACATTTTGGCAGCCCAACAACAAAAAAAACGGTAATGCAATGAATAACGACCGTAAAATATTCATTTTTAATTTCACATCTCTTCTCCTGAGTAATAATAAAACGTAAGTATTCAGTGAAACACGCTACCGCCGGGCTTGTCCCGGCGGAGCGGTATTTCTGCACGACAAATGGATCAGTCCCACCCCGGCATAAATACTCCTCCACCGGGACAAGCCCGGCGGTAGGAACCACCAATCAAGGTAGTTTACTGAGATATTACAAAGATTATAACACTGTTCTTTCGGCAAATCAAGATTGAATGATTACTGACATATTGGCGCGAGAGCGTTTCTCGCATATTCGTTGATATCAGATTTTGCTGACCGGCGCCATGTAAATCGTAAACTCGTTTTTTCCGTCCACACCTACCAGAACGTCGCTGCGCTGCTGGTCGTAGGCAGCTACAGCACATGTGCCGGCCCCAATCGCGCCTCACAGGCCAGATACAGGTTCTGGCAGACATGCCCTATGTCAATCGCTATGACCTTGTGCGCGGCCTCGTCATAGCGCCATTCCATGAAGTGCGTAGTTTTCTCACCACCGTGCCCTTTGCAGCATCCCCGCCGTGCCTTGTGCCGGTGGAATGAAGATCAAGGGCTAAGTCTCGAACTTACAGACCGTAGTTAATGCGCCCTGCCGGCCCCTCCCCGCAAGCGA
>JAGYMJ010000457.1 GCA_018400625.1 Planctomycetota bacterium | reverse complement strand
CGGTAGTGCACAAATATTGTCCCACCGGAACAAGTCCGGTGGTAACAGTCGGGGATTACTGAATACTTAAGTTATATAATCATTTATGAGAACATTACCGCTATTTTATGATTATGCCTCAGATTTTTACTTCTCGGAGCAGAATTTTCTGAATGTTATCGACCGCTTGCAAGGGACGAATAATGACCAATTTCTTTACCGATGGGAAGATATCCTGACCGGAGCGCCCGCCGAATGGCTCAGGAAACACTCTGATATAATCACGGGAAAATGCCGATTCCCCGAGCGCATCGCAAATAAAATAAACACCCTTCTAAGCATCATATGAGACTTTTTTAGAATGCTACCCTATATGAAATAAAGACTTGCTCCGGTCCGACCCCAATACTCCCAATACTATCTCACCTCTATACTTAATAAGTCGAACTTGTGGCATATTTCTAACAGGATTACATACATTGAGCTTCTTTTGAGGACAAGTTTTTTTTTAGATCTTTTGACTTAACAGTAATTTTTAGTATAATTTAAGTAATCAAAAAAAAAGAGGTTGAAATAGTTTACGAAAACATGTAATGAGATGTAATCCCATGTATGGCAAGGCAATAGAAATCATATAGGATAGCTTTTTTTTGGATTGGGGTAAATACTTGGGGATACCGAAGGAGCCAGGGATTGAACTTTGCTATCCTTTTTAGGGAAGTCCTCGATGGTGATTGGAAGTGGTATGATATGAATCCCGAGGGCGCTTCTTCAATTCTTCAGGCAATGTAACTCTAAAGAGGTATTAATCCATGCGCGGTTCAATATTGTTTCCCGACAGACACAGAGTAAGGCTTATGGGGATTGCCGGATTCGGCCTCGCAGCCTTCCTCCTCTTTGCGGCCTTCCTCATCTCGCCTTTATCTTTATCAAAACAACCAACATCTCATTACACCACCCAAATAACCGGACTTGAAAAATTCGGTAATATATCGGGCCCTGTCTATCTGCTCGACGAAAACAACGGAGAAGTTAATATTATAGGCCAATTCAGATCGAATGAAAATGGCGGGGAGATCGAACTGCTCATTGCCCACCCGCTTAAAAAAGAAAATATTACGGGATTTTTCTGGGAAGCAAGGCCAAGCTCATACATACCTCATTTCCGGTTCGTCTTCAATGATGATCTGCAAAACAGGCTCCAATTAGTTTCTGAAGCTGCCTGGAAAGACGAAGCTGTACAAAAAAGCTTCAACACATTAAACGATGAGCTTTTTCGCGTTTTTCAAAGGCAGTTGGGGCCAATGTTAACTAATTTATTCAAAACACCCGACATCAGTGATGCCTTGTTGGATGCCGGCCTTACCGTCATAGCGCGTGACCAAGAAAGCAAGTTTGCGGAAGAAAGTCGGAAGTCACTGCAAAATGTTATTATGGAGTATCTTAAAAACATAAAGCCCGGTGAGTTAGCATCTGAATTGATGGAAAATCCTGAGTTTTACCAAGCAATAGATAACCTTTCCATAGCTCTCGAACCTCACATTCGTTTGGCTATGGATGAGATTTTATGGTATTCGCCGCGTAATCTCCCCCCGACTTCTGCAGGCGTGCCCAATGCAAGACTTATATGGGTTGCCCGACGCGTCATATTCGGCGGTCGCACGAACGCCCTGCTGCTTATGCCCGATCCGCTGGGGATGCCGCTTACCGACACACCCTTTGTATGCAGAGAGGCACAATGATTCTAAAAAATATTCAAGTGGACAGGAAAGACCATCCCATTATCACGGGTGGCGATCTGGCTCTGAAACCCGGTAAGATTACAGTCCTTTTCGGAGCAAGCGGCAGTGGTAAGTCAACCCTGCTCTACAGTCTGGCAGACCTCGACCCTGAAATAATACTTAATACTGCCTCAGGGCAAAATCCGCTTGAGGATGAGAGAATAGGCTTTGTCCCCCAGCAAGCCGCCGTCTTCGAGGACATGAAGACGGCAGGAAGGAATATCGAGTTCGCTCATGATCACAGCCCAAACGAACGCCATGAGGATTCAACGGACTTTTTAAGCGACGCAGAGCAAAAGCTGGGTATAAGCCGTGACTGGCGCTTCCCGCTGTCAGGGGGGCAGAAACAGCGCGTGGCCATCGCTCGTGCGCTTGCCGGTCAAGCATCGATCCTTCTTTGTGATGAACCGACTTCCGGACTCGATCCTGAGGGCAGGGCTGAAGCGATAGACGCTATACGCAGCGCAACCCGGGAAGGGATGTCGGTTGTCGTCGTTACGCATGACCGCGAATGGAACGATTCCAATGCGGCTGATGAGGCACTTGTATTGAATAAAGGCGTACTGACACCCCATGAGGTAGGCCGTCCGCTTAGGAGGGAGCTTTTTGACGAAAGTAAGGATGAAACGATTGCGGAATCCTCATCTCAACCCACCACCCCATATCTGCGTGCCGCCGAATGGATGGGGAACGTTCTGTGGTGGTTTTTGATGCTGCCCTCTCAGATGATTAGTGGTTTTCGGGGCGCTGAGCGTGTGGCTACAAGGTGGTTTCTGTTCCACCTGCGGCATTTTGCTATAATGGTGCTTGGTATATCCTCGCTTGTTTACCTGGCGGCGGGCGGCGCATTGGTTGGATTCGCCGGGCTTTACTTTTCCATAGGCGCTCTTGAAGCATCGGCGCACATACAGGAGGTACTCTACCCCGAGCTGCTGAGCGGGAGCGGTTACGGTCTTTACAGGGTCATCATCCCGCTCATCACGGCCCTTCTGGTCTCAGCGAAATGCGGTTCGGCGATAGCAGCCGATATCGGCAACCGCCAGTATGGCGGCCAGATTGCGGTTATGCGCACTCTCGGTGCGAATCCGGAGACGCACCTTCTGTTATCAATCGTAGTCTCTCTTGCGATCGGCCTGCCGCTTCTTAATCTGCTGGCGTTTGGAGCCGCTTCATTCGGATCGCTGACCGGTTTTCTGATGCAGTTTCCGTCCGAGACGGCTTACGCGTGGCGCGTTCATTTCTTCCGTCTTCTACAAAGCGGCGGACGGAGCGGATGGCCGGCGGGCACGGGCTGGAACATAGCCAAGCTTGCCATATCAGGTGCCGGCATAGGTGTGATAGCCTACCGATTCGGCACGGGGCCGAAGACGAGCCATACGGATGTCGGGCGCGACATATCGCGCTCCACGCTGTGGTCAAGCCTGTGGTGTCTGGTGGTGTTCACCGTTTTTGCGTTTCTTGAGTTTTAATCTATTTTAAGGTTCTGGCAGCACTTCAACGAGAACTTCAAACAATTTACCCAAAGCCTCATGAGATGGAGCATTAAAAAGAAGTACATATACAGCTCTGGTTTTTTCAACATTCTCTACTAATTTTAACGTTTCGGTTGAACGAATTCCATCAAACGCTGTCCTAAGATCTCTTTGATTTTCAGCCTCATAACGGAAATCTTTCATAAATTGTTTTGTCAAAGACCAAATTTTTAAATCAACTCTTTTTATAAACGGTCCATGGACCCGTTTTACCAGCCCAACATCGATAATA
>JAGYMJ010000456.1 GCA_018400625.1 Planctomycetota bacterium | reverse complement strand
TGCCGCGGAGTTTATGATTGAGGGTCTCGCTGAAATGCCATCCCATTTTATCAGCAAGCATCTGCCATGACATACAGTGGTATTTATCGGTAAAGACCAAAACACCGTCAAGGTCGAAGATTACGGCTTCAATGATATAGGCTATCTTTTTTGCGTAGAGTTTTTCGTTCAAAACAATCTCTCCTCAATTACTTTCTTCATCGGCTAAGACCGACAGAAAATCTTCCAATTGTCGACTACACTTTGGGTGCTGCAATTTACGGAGCGCATTGATTTCAATTTGCCGCACCCGTTCACGGGTAATGGCAAAGATACGGCCGATCTCTTCCAGAGTATAACTATGCCCGTCCCCGAGTCCGTAATGCAGTTTGAGAATCTCACGTTCCCTGTAGGTCAGTTCTTGCAATACATGGAGAACCTGCTCTACAAGCATTATTTTGATGGCGATATTCTGAGGTGAATAGATGCTTTTATCTTCCATTACTTCACCCAATGAATATCTGTCTTCTTCTTCATCTCCGAGAGGTGTTTCCAGACTAACGGGTTGTCGGTCTAAACTCAGTATTTTTCTTATTTTTTCGATGCTCATGCCGGTTTCATTTTTCAGTTGTTCCAGTGTGGGCTCACGATTCAGTTCATGGCGCATGCGATTTTGAGCTGCCCGGACTTTACCGATCGATTTGACCATATGAGACGGGAGCCTTATCGTTCTGGATTTGTTGGAGATCGCACGACGGATACTCTGATGTATCCACCATGTGGCATAAGTACTGAATTTGTTGCCTTTGCGGTATTCGAACTTTTCTACGGCCCTTATAAGGCCGGTATTGCCTTCCTGGATCAAATCCAGAAATCCCAGCCCGCGTCCCTTATAGTTTTTAGCAACGCTGACGACAAGCCTGAGGTTGGCCGCAGAAAGTTTTTGTTTCATATCTTCATAATCTTCATGCAACCTTTTAACTGTTTCAAAACGGCGTTTGAACAGGTGGGCGGGCATACACAGTTCGTCCTCAATCTTGCGCATGGCGGCCTTCAATCCTTTGTATTCCACTTTGTCGTCAGGCTGGTCAAGTTGAGACTCTAAGCCAATAATTTTTTTGTAATATCTTTCTACCACATATATCAGCGGGTCGATTCGGCGAATTTTCAGAGAAAACTCGTCAAGCAGAAAACGCATTTTTTTTTGGACATTGTTAATTTCTCTCAATTGGGCAGTCTTTTCTTGTTTATGCACTTCTTCACTATCTTTTTGCAAAACGCAGAATTTTTGCCATAAACGACGTTCTTTCTCCATAAGGAGTCGAATAGTCTTCAGGTTTTGCGGAAGACGTTTTTCAATCTCTTCCTTGCCGATACCTTCCATACTCTTCAGGTTGAGGGTCCGATTTATTATTAACTTACCGCTGTATAAACGTTCTATTATTTCGGAGCAAGTTTTAACAGTTGGTAGAAATTGGAGGACTAAACGGTGAAATCTTTTTCGCGAAATCTCTATGCGCTTGGCAAGAAACAGTTCGGCTTCACGCGACAACAATGAGATTGCGCTTATCTGCTTGAGGTATGCCCTGACGTGGTCATCCCCAAAACCCTTTTTGGGACGGGTGGGATATTTGGGCGAAGGAGATGTTCTTTCAGATATCGTCTCGTCGGATACATCCTCTCCGGCATTATGATCTTCCGTATCAATATCGCCCAGATCGTCTTCATCGAGAACTTCCACACCCTGGTCTTTGATCGAGGATACAAGCTCCTCAAACTGATCTGTGCTCAATCCCGTATCGACAAAAAGGTTCTTTATTTCATTGCAAGTCAAGAATCCTTTTTCCTGTCCACGGTCCAGAACGCCGTCCAATTCGGGCTCAGGTATTACAAAATCTTCCTTTACGTCTTCTTTTTTATTCATAAGACGTTTTATAAAGTGCTATGGAAAAGTATTATATCCAGACTTTTAATTTATATAGCTCAGCGATTATCTCACCCAATGAAAATATTCAGTGAAACACGTCCCACTTGATCCCCACCGGCACAGAGCACGGTGGGGAAACAACGGGGTTCACTGAAGACTTACCACCAACGGATACCTCGGCTTACTCTATATCAGCCAGATTTTGAATTATTTTTTCAAGTTTACTGCGCAGTTCTCTGGAACGTTTTTTCTGTCTTCTCACCACTTCATCCGGAGCGTTAGCCAAAAAGTCCGGATTGTCGAGTTGTTTCTCCACCTTGCCTATGTGGTCCGTTACATCCAGACGCTGTTCTTCTAACCGCTCCTTTTCCTTTTCCAGATCGATCAGCCCCTCGAGTCTGAAAAATATCTCTGTAGTGTCAACCACACTGGTTGCAGAATGTGATGGTTTTTTCGCTTGTATATCACATTCAATATCATCGAGAAAGGCCATTTTTGCGAGAAAGGGCTTGTGATCTTCTATCAAGGCTTTGATCTCTTGATCCGGCGCTGAAATGACTATATTAAGCTGTGCATTTTCAGCAGTACCTTTTTCTTTTCTCAAGCGTCTTGCGGTCGATATTATCTGCTGCAAAAAATGCATGTCTTCTTCCAGGTTTATATCTTTAAGCTTTTCGTTGTATTTGGGCCAATCGGCAACGATTAAGGCGTCGGCATTTATTTTTTCAGCAGCCCCTGGAGCACCATCAGGGGCTATCTCCTTGAGTTGTTGCCAAAGCACTTCGCTCAGGAAAGGGACAAACGGGTGCATAAGGCGCAGGGATGCATCCAGCACGGAAGCCAGGGTTTCCCGGGCGGCTGCAATATCTTTCAGATCGTCTTCATCCTGCATTCTGGTTTTGCATGCCTCGAGATACCAATCACAGAAATCGTGCCAGAAAAAATCATAAAGTACCTGCGCCGCTTCATTCAGGCGAAAATCATCAAGATAATCAGTTATTTCGCCTGTTGCACTGTGAAGCCGGCTCAGTATCCAGCGGTCTTCGAACCTCCGTTTTTGTCCACTGTCCTCCTCTTCCGTCGCGCATGAATCAGAATTATTGATATCCAGGTTCATTAGAGTAAAACGTGAGGCGTTCCATACTTTATTGGCAAAATTGCGTCCCATTTCGAACTTTGACTCGCTGAGCTTGACGTCCTGCCCCTCGGTAGTGAGCATGATCAGACTGAAGCGCACGGCATCGGCGCCATATTTTTCAATCATTTCAATCGGGTCGATGCCGTTACCCAGTGATTTGGACATCTTACGCCCTCTTTCATCCAGGATGGTGCCATGAATCATAACGTCAGAGAAGGGCGCTTCCCCCCTCAGTTCCAGCCCCATCATCACCATACGAGCGACCCAAAAATAGATAATTCCTCGATCAGTGATAAGTGTGTTGGTCGGATAGTACCTTTTTAACTCTTCTGTTTCTTCGGGCCAGCCCAGCGTACTGAACGGCCAAAGTGCGCTTGAAAACCATGTATCCAGAACGTCCTCATCTTGCTGGAACTCACCGCTGTTGCATTTTTCACAATTTTCCGGCATTTTACGCGCAACAACTGTATGATCGCATTCCTGGCAATAATAAACCGGCAGGCGGTGTCCCCACCAGATTTGCCTGCTGATGCACCAATCCCGCACATTTTCGAGCCAGCTTTTATAGAATCCGGTCCATCTTTGGGGATGAAAATTGACGCGTCCGTCATCTGTCGCATCAATAGCCTTGCGGGCCAGTGGTTGCATTTTTACGAACCATTGGTCGGACAGATAGGGCTCCACAACGACACTGCAACGGTAGCAATGCCCGACGGAATGGACATGGGGTTCGACACTCTCCAGGTCTTCGTGTTCCTTCATCTCTTCAATAAGCGCTTCCCGGCATTCGAACCTGTCCATACCTTCGAATTCGCCGGCTTCAGCAGTCATATTGCCGTCTTCGTCAATGACCGTAATCGTATCCAGGTCATGGCGTTTTCCCATTTCGAAATCGTTGGGATCATGGGCCGGCGTTACTTTTACAGCCCCGGTTCCGAACTCTGAATCGACCCAGGGGTCAGCTATAATAGGTATTTCACGGCCGAGTATAGGCAAGATTAATTTGCGGCCGATAAGATGTTTATACCGTTGATCGTCGGGATTAACCGCTACCGCGGTATCTCCCAGCATTGTTTCAGGCCTGGTCGTTGCCACGGTAATGTATTCATGTTGATCGTCCTTGAAAGTGTATTGGAGGTACCAGAGATGACCTTCATGCTCTTCATGTTCCACCTCGTCGTCGGCAAGCGCCGTTCCACATCGGGGGCACCAGTTTATAATATATTTGCCCTTATATATGAGTCCTTTGTCATACAGGTTGATAAAAGTTTCGAGCACCGCGTCGCTCAGGCCTCCATCCATAGTAAAGCGTTCGCGTTCCCAATCCAGTGAACTTCCAAGGCGTCTGAGTTGATTGGTGATCTGTCCGCCATACTCTTTTTTCCACTCCCACACACGTTCAATAAACTTGTCGCGTCCAAGCTCCCAGCGATGCAGTTTTTCTTTAGCGAGTTGTTTCTCCACCACATTTTGAGTGGCTATGCCGGCATGGTCGGTGCCGGGCATCCAGAGCGTATTAAATCCCTGCATTCGGCGCCAGCGTATCAATGTTGCCAACAACGGAAAGTGAGCTAAAATCAAAGTCAACATTGTCACCTACCGGTGCGGAATAGCCGGGAACCTTGAATATTGCTTGTATATCAGGATATGTGACTTGATCCGCATTGTGCGAATGGGAACAGTCATTAACGGTTAAAG
>JAGYMJ010000455.1 GCA_018400625.1 Planctomycetota bacterium | reverse complement strand
AGCACTTGATCTTCATTCCACCGGCACAAGGCACGGTGGGGATGCTACGGGGTTCACTGAGGACTTACCGGGCATCTTGCCCGCATGCCGTGATGGTCGGAGAAGTTGTCCGCGTTCCCGGGGACGACGTGGTTCACTGAATACTTGCATCATTCTTGTCGTCAACGCTACTGTTATCGTTTCCCGATGAGTCCCCGAAACTCTTGAGTTTATCGAGAAGATCGTCCGGCATGGAGGCCTCCTGTGCCCGGTTTGTTAATATCCCGGTCAACTCAGCAGCCTCTTCATTCATGTCATTGTCTTGCAGTTTCTTTACAGTGGCGATACCTTTTTCCATCAGATATTGCAAATCGCTTTCATCTTCAGTTTCAAGCCATTGTTTGAAAACACTTTTTAGCGATTCGGTGTCTGCTGTTTCAATATAAGAAGTGATGAGTTTTTGCCTTGCCTCGGTCTGGAATTCTCCATTGTCTCTAAGAAGTTTCAAATAAATTTCAGCGGCCTGAGAATGATCTCCATGTTTACTCAGTCCGTCCGCCAACGTGAGCCGAAGATTAATTATTTGTTCTTTGAGCTCTTCAGGTGCTTCCATTTCCTCGCTCATATTTTGGGCAAGCTCCAAAAGGTCCTTTGAATGATCCCAGAGTTCGTTTTTTACCAATTCTTCCCCAATAGTTGATGTTCTTTCGGGGTTGTTTTGAGCGAGTATGATCAGAGCTTTTGCGGCCTGTTCTCTTACCCTTCGGCTCTCGTCCGCAAGGGCCCTCCGTAATGAAGAGAAAGAAGCCGGTTGTGCAAACTGGGCTAAAGTTGTAGCAGCGATCTCGCGGACTAAAGGGCTTGGGTCTTCTTCAAGCAATTCGGTCAAATCCTGCACGGCCTCGACGGCTTCCATTTTTCGCAGGCTTTCTACGGCAAACCATCTTACATTAGCCTCTTCATCTTTCAGGGCGTTGCGGAGCGCGGCCACGGAACTTTCTTTAGTGCTTCTGCCCAGTACATTGGCGGCGTTTTCTCGTACTTTGGGGTTGAAATGGAACAAAAGTTCTTCTAACTTACTGACGATCTTCTCTTGTGGAGTCTCCTTAATCGCTTTTATGGCAGCATTTAAAATATGAGGTGAGTCTTCAAGATGTAATGCTTCGAGCAGGAGATCATCAAGATGTTCGCCTTCTAATTTAGGGAGGAGTTCGGCAATATTTTGTGTCACTTTCGAAGAATTTCCCCTCAGTGAATTCCTGAGCTTTAGATACGTATCCCTATCATCCAGGCTTAACTCCTTGAGTTTATCACTTGATATTTCGTTCAGAGCAAAGGCGGCATATTCTATGAGCTTTTTGTTATTGCCGGCCAATGCAGCGAGGAGTTCTTTGGGGTTATTGTGTTTTTCGGACATTACAAATGCAGAGAATTCTTCGAATTCGACCTCCATATCCCTTAATTCCCGTCTTAATGAACTCAAAGTTATCTCCGAAGCCCGAAGCCTTTCTTCAAGAATTTCATCACGCTTTCGGTGTTTATTTATCGCCCATAATTCTTCCCATTTCTCTGGAGAAGGAGAGATATTTCTGTCCCATATGCTGCGCAAAGACTCCCATGCCGTCAGCCGGATTTCTTCTTCTTCGGCCCTCAATCCCTCAATCAGCAGGGGTGTGGCATCAACAAAAATCCCCGCCCCCATAGTCTCATATATCATCTTGAGGTCTTGCGATGATCTCTCCGGTGAGGTGGCATACCGTTTGACCGCCTCTATTTCTTCAGGCCGACTGAAGTTAGCCAGGGCTTTGGCTGCCGCCTCCCTTACTTCGGGATGGGGGGCTGTGAGAGCCTCTAATATGAAATCAAAGCAGCGCCTATCTGTCCTGAAAGCTATCGCCCTCAATATATCAACTTTTATTTCGGGTTGGGTAGAACCTTTAAGCTTGTTTTCTATGGCCTGAAGTGAACGCTTGTCGCCCATGGAGAGGAGTTCTATAGCGGCACGCTCCCTTACTTCTGAATCGCCGGATGAAAGCATCCTGAGACCCTCGGCCCTCCTTGCCATTTGAGCTTGGTCCAGTTCCTCTCCAGGTACATCCGCGGCGCCTGGGACGAAACTTATTAAAGAACCGGATGATTGACAGCCAATACCGAGCCCTGTGAAAAAAAACAGGAGTGTAGAGAAGAATACTTTGAGAATGTCCGAATTGATCATGATATGTCCCCCTGTATTATGGCGATCTCAAAGTTATGGACTAAAGAAATACGTGACTATTCAGTAAACCCCGTCCGTTACCACCGGACTCGTTCCGGTGGGACAATATTTCTTCACTGCAGTGACCACCGGAACAGCCCCGGTGGTAGAATTGCCGGTAATCAACGTAGTTCACTGAGGACGCACTTTACATTTGGCGGAGAGGGGGGGATTCGAACCCCCGGAGGAGTGTTATACCCCTCAACGATTTAGCAAACCGTCGCTTTCGGCCACTCAGCCACCTCTCCGGCCTTTATAACCATCTGTTATTCATTGACTTCAGTGAAATGTCGTCGTGTCGGTCATTTTCACTTATCATCATTTTGTCATCATGGTAAACTATAGGTAAGGGAAAACTTTTTTATCTGGTATCCTTTTCTCAGAGGTTTATCCATGGCTTTTATCAGAAAACGTGGTGATAATTGGTACATTTACTGGCGACAAAACGGCAAACAGCAAGCACGCTCACTCCAAACAAAATAAAAAAGCGTCGCACAAAAATTTCTCAAAGAATTCGAATACAAACTTTCCACAAAACAACTCGGTCAAGCAACCGATATAACCATAGCTCGGCTGCGAGATGAATACCTTAATTATTCCAAGTCAACTAAAAAAGAAAGTTCTTATTACCAAAACGACCTTCCTCGAGTCACGCGTTTTGTCAATTTCCTCAAGCAAAGAGGGTTAAGCAAAGTTTCTGAAATCACACAAGTTCATGTAGAAAAATACCAGCAAGCGATTTTAAATGAATTAGCCCCGATCAGTGTACGCCACTGTATGTATGCCGCATCAGGGATGCTTTCCTTTGCCGTACGTCGCGGATACCTAATACATAGTGTAGTAAAAAACGTAAGAAAAGTCAAAGCACCGAAGAATCCTCCACGTTATTTGTCCTTTGATGAATGGAATGCGGTAAGAGAGATAGCAAAGGAAACCTATCTCTGACCACTGGTAGCGACTGCTTATTATACCGGTTTTAGGAACACCGAACTGCGATTTTTAACATGGCCGGAAATCCATTTTTCTCAAAACATTATAACTCTGACCAATAAGGATTGGATGATTTTAAAGAGTTGACAGTGGACAGTACCGCAGTGGAGGCCAATACGGCCTGGCCGACGGATTCGGGGATCATTATGGGGCTTGTTGATCGCATATGGCGCTCTGGCAACAAGCTGGAGCATTTCGGAATAGTGAACTTCAAAAGGCATTGGACGGAGACGTGGCTTGAAAAGATGGCCCAATTGGATTTTAAGATAAAAAATGCGAAGAACAATAGAGAGCGCAAGAAGCATTATCGACGCCTGTTTCGTTTTGCAAAGAACGCTTTGAAACACCTGAGCAAAGAACTGGTGTTACTGAAGAAGAGAGTGAAATTACAACAGCATTGTCCGACTCAACGCATGAGGTTGCAACAGATGTTAAGTTGTATTCAAACGGACCGGGACAACCTTGAAAGAGCGGTTTCCTACAGCGAAAAACGTGTTTTGGAAGGTAAACAGACCGCCAGTACAAAGAAAATACTCAGTCTTGCTGATGAAGACGCTGCTTATATCACGAAAGGAGACCGTGATCCTGTTATCGGCTACCGTCCTCAACTTGCTCGCAGCCAAAATGGATTTATAGGTTTTTTTGCCCTTCCAGAGGGCAATGCGAACGACTCAAAGTGGTTGGTGCCAGCCACGTTGGGCTGGATTAAAAACACCGGCACAGTGCCGTCATTAGTAAGCACAGACGATGGTTATTCCAGTGCTGAAGGTAAAGAGGCCGTCGAAGCATTGGGGGTTGAAAAAGTCAGTTTTTCTGGTTCGAAAGGCAAAAAGATATTAGGCTTCGATCAGTGGCACGACGAAATCATAGCCCAAGCCCGGCGAGAACGCTCCAAGGTGGAACCGAGTATTTTTACAGTCAAGCATGTCTTTGATTTCAAGCGTGCTTCCCGTACTGGTCAAGAGTCGGTGGAGGCCGATTTGCTAGAAAAGGTGCTTGCGTTTAACTTTTGGCGTGCAGTCAGACTGCGGCGACAAAAAGCATCGGAGCGATTACGCCAGGTAGCGTAAAGTAGAATAGTGAAAAAGCGCGGTTTTTCGGAAGCCAACATGGGGAGTATGTGAAAAAAAGCCGAAAAATGGCATGATAGCGCTTAATTCGAAATAAGACTTGTCAAATCTACTCATTCAAAGCTAGACAAGCACTGAAATTGAGAATTTTTGCTTTTTAAACGGGTAATTTCACCCCTTTTCGGAGAGGGTGTAGCTATAGTTTTAATCGCCGGATATATGCTCTTCAGCGGCTGGTCGAACCAGCGCTCTATTCGAGCCGCCCGGGAACATGCCGGGGCGCAGCGGTTCGATGAAGCCCGACGGGAACTGGACGAAATCGGCTGGTTCTGGGCGTGGGGAAAGTCGGGGGTTACTGAACAGATAATTGGTAAACTCAAGACCTTAGCCGAGGAGCATGAGGAGGAGCAAGAGTATGGTGAGGCGCTGGAATTTTATAATATGCTGGTAGAGATTACAGGAAAGCAGGATTACAGTGATAAAGGCAAGGACCTGGCGTCCCGGCAAGAGAGATACGAAGAGGCGGTTGAGGTGAGAAGTGTGGCACAAAACGAGCGGGATAAAGCTATGGAAGTTCAGGCTGACGAGTATGCCGACGAGGAGCTATACTCGGCTGATCAGCGGGACAAGGAAGCTAAAAAAGCTTTTGAAGATCAGGAATATGCCAAATCTGCCTCGTTATGGGAGGAGGCGGCAGGGCATTTTCGTGACAGCAAAAAGGAGGCTTTGCTCGCTCAGGCAGAAGAACATGAATCCGAGCAAGAGTACCGCAAAGCGGCAGACAAATTGGCACAGGCGGAAGAGATTGAAGGGGAGGATGCATATGCCGAAAAACGCAAGGAGCTCTTGCGCCAGCAAGAAAAGTATGATCAAGCGGTTGAGGCGATGCATTCGGCCGAAAAGGCGCGCGGAAAGGCTGAGGCCGCAAATGCGAATACCGAGACGAAAGATCTGTTTGGAGCGGGTAAGAGTGATTTCCAGGAAGCCGCCGATGCTTTCGAAAACGGAGATTTTGACACAGCAAAAAAGAGATGGAGTTCGGCGGCCGAAAACTTCGATCAATCGGTCCAGCGCGTCTCCTACCGAGAGGCGCAGGATAAATACGAATCTGAGCTGGCTTCGGAAAAAGTGCTGCTGGAAGAACATGGCGGTGAGAAGTGGAAGGAAGTAAAGGATTCTGCGCGCAAGGGCGCAGAGAGCGAAGGCGATTTGTCAGCGGGCGAGGAGGCATACAGGAAGGCGATTGAGGGCCTGCCCGCTGCGGTGAGGGAGGCAAGGGAGCTCAAGGAAACGGACCGCCTCGAAGATGCTATAGAATCGGCTGAAGAGGCAATGGATCAGGAAGAATGGGAAAAAGTGGCTGAAGTGGCTCAGGATGCGCTGCCTGCGGAAAGCGACAGGCTGGAGGCCTGCTCCGGATTATATGAAGATCTCGAAAAGCTTAAAGAGGAGGCTTTTACTTACACGCTTGACCTCGGTGGAGGCGCTGAGATGGAGTTCGTGTGGATACCGTCGTGCGAGTACATGCGCGGCAGCAAGCTTTCGCTGGAGGAGACGGAGAAGCGGTATGGCGGCAGTACAAGCTGGTTTGAACGTAAACAGCTGACGGAAGGCTTTTGGCTCGGCAAGACGGAGGTAACGCAGGCGCAGTATGAGCGCGTTATGGGCGAGAATCCGAGCGCATTCCAAGGCGAAGATCGGCCGGTGGAAAAGGTCTCCTGGAATGATGCCGTGGAGTTTGCCGAGAAACTAAGCGGGGAGGAAGACGGCCGGTTCCGGCTGCCGACCGAAGCGGAGTGGGTATATGCGTGTCGTGCGGGAAGCGAGACGGCGTTTTATTTCGGCGATGATGCG
>JAGYMJ010000454.1 GCA_018400625.1 Planctomycetota bacterium | reverse complement strand
AATCAATGTTAAAAACGTAATATTCGAGGTAAAGGTCTTTTTTTTTAATTTTTTTGTAGGAGAGGTAATTGTGGCTCCGGAAGGTACAGTAAAATGGTTCGATAATAAGAAAGGTTTTGGCTTTATTGAACCCGACGATGCAGGCGAAGACGTTTTTGTGCATTACAGCGCTCTGTCAATGGATGGTTTTAAGACGCTTCAGGAGGGGCAGCGTGTGAGTTTCGAAACAGAGGACAGTGATAAAGGGCTTCGTGCCGCCGATGTGCAACCCTTGGCAATGTAAACCCGCAGGAATACTTATTTATTGAGGAGCCCGTTGAACCGAAAAGGTGACGGGCTTCTTTTTTTTAAGTCTTCATAAAATTTCAAAATGTGAGATAAGATATGGAGTTTGAAAAACATGAGAAGGGGCAGACCAAATTCATATTTGTGACCGGAGGCGTCGTTTCATCGTTAGGGAAAGGCATAACGGCCGCTTCGCTCGGCATGCTGCTAAAATGCCGGGGAGTCAATGTCAGGCTTCAAAAATTTGATCCTTACCTTAACGTCGATCCGGGCACCATGAATCCCTATCAGCATGGGGAAGTTTATGTTACCGATGACGGAGCCGAGACTGACCTCGATCTTGGCCATTATGAACGTTTTACCGGTGAACCCACCAGCCGGTATTCCAACTACACCTCCGGCCGGATATATAACTCCGTACTGTCCAGAGAACGGGAAGGGGGTTATTTAGGACAGACAATTCAGCTCATTCCGCATGTGACCGATGAAATAAAGAAATCTATTCGCCGGCTTGCCGAACCCGGTGTTGATGTCGTTATTACGGAGATAGGGGGGACGGTAGGGGATATCGAGGGGCTGCCTTTCATGGAAGCATTGAGGCAGATGTCTCTTGATGAGGGGCGTGAGAATGTTATGTATATCCATGTATCCCTGGTTCCATATATCCGTGCAGCCGGAGAGGTCAAAACCAAGCCGACTCAGCATTCGGTCGGCAGACTCAGGGAGATTGGAATAATACCGGATGTTATTATATGCAGGACGGAGATGGCTCTTACAAAAGAATTAAAAAGTAAAATCTCTCTTTTCTGTAATGTTGAAGAAAAGGCCGTTATCGATGAGCCTGATGTCTCTGATACGATATATGAGGTACCCTTTATATTCATTGAAGAAGGGCTTGATGAGCTGATCATTGAAAAACTCGGGCTCGCTGCTCAAACCAGGAATTTAGGGCCCTGGCCTAACATTTTAGAAGCAATACGCCATCCGGAATCGGAAGTGGATATAGCAGTAGTTGGAAAGTATGGTGAATTGCAGGACGCGTATAAATCCATCTACGAGGCTATCGATCACGGCGGCATTTGCAACCGGTGTAAGGTTAATATCCACAGGGTATTAGCTAAAGATGTGGATGAGCATGGGGCCGAGGCCGAGCTGAGCGATATCGATGGGGTGCTGATCCCCGGGGGATTTGGGTCACGGGATATCGAAGGTAAACTTGAGGCCGTCAGGTATGCCCGCGAAAAAAACATCCCTTTTTTCGGTATCTGCCTTGGCCTGCAATGTGCTGCGATTGAATTTGCCCGCAATGTTTGCGGTTTAGAAGGTGCCAATACTGCTGAGATATCGCCTGAAGCTGAAAATCCAGTCATATGTCTGATGGATGAACAAAAAAAGGTGTGTAAAAAAGGCGGTTCTATGCGGCTTGGTGCCTATAAGTGTGAGTTGACCGACGGGTCAAAAGCTCATAAAGCTTATCAGAATACAAGTATAAGCGAGAGACACAGGCACCGCTATGAATTCAACAATTCTTACAAAGATTGCTTTGAGAAAAATGGCGCCTTATTTGCCGGGATCAACCCTGATCTGGATTTGGTGGAGATTTTCGAAATTCCCGATCATCCCTGGTTCGTCGGGTGCCAGTTCCATCCCGAGTTTAAATCCTATCCCGCCGCTCCCCATCCACTTTTTAAGGATTTTGTGACGGCTGCGCTGGAAAAAAAAGATGCGGGCGCGACAGACTGTAAAGATTCGGGGTAGGTGGGTAAAGAAGGCAATGTTGGTTGGTCAATATTCAGCGAAACACGTTACCGCCGGGCTTGTCCCGGTGGAGCGGTATTTCTGCACGACAAATGGAGCTGCCCTCCCCCCGGCCTCGCCCGCCGCGTTTCTGCC
>JAGYMJ010000453.1 GCA_018400625.1 Planctomycetota bacterium | reverse complement strand
AGGTATCATTTTACTTTCAAATTCAGAAAAAACAAGTTAGATAGACTTATTCTATATACATTTTACATGAAAAAGACTTACATACCTCAGAATTCCTGATCTCATGTCCATGAGATCAGGAATTCTGAGGGTTGATGGCCTGAAAGGCTTTCTACCCTGGGAAAGAGAATGAAATTCAACAAATTTTCCCTGAAGGGGATATTTAACCGTAAGAAAACTGAACACCCCACAACCCTAACGCACATTTTATTGTCAGCGGATATCAACAAAAGCGCCTTGCGTCTCCGATTCCCTGGCGGCGTCGAGAAACCGTGTCAGCTCTATGCCTGTGTGCAGCCCCGGCTCGGTCGGACGCTCTTCATGCACGGCGGACATGAAATTATACAGGCAGGCCACGTGGCTTCGCACCCAGCCGATAGACGTCTTGGAGGAAGGGAAACTCCCGCCCGGTGCCGGATAGCGCTGCAGGCATTCAACAGCGGTGAATCCCCGTTTGCCGCCGATGGGCTCCGGCTCGGCATTCAGATCATAAATTTTGAGCCAGTTGGGGTCCATCAGATTGAACGCCATAGCGCCTTCAGTGCCGTGTATCTCGAAACGGAGTTCGTCCTGAGCGCCGGTGGCCACTTTACTGGCCTCGATGGTTCCGAGCAAGCCGGAGTCGTTCTTGAGGGTCAGGCAGGCATGATCTTCCGCATTGACGGGCACTTTCTCATCACTTCCCTCGCTGACCGGTCTTTCGGGAAAAAGAATCCTTGAAGTGCACATGACGCTGTCGAAGTTCCCGAGCAGGAACTGCATAAGATCGACGATATGCACGGCCAGATCATTCAACACGCCGCCCCCGTTATCGGCGTTGAGCTTCCATTCCAGCGGCTTTCCCGGGTCGATACTGCCCGAATGCAGAAAGGCTGCTCTGAAGCAGACGGGTTCGCCTACAAACCCCTCATCCATCAACTGTTTGGCGCGCATAGTTGCCGGGAAAAACCGGTAGTTCAATGTCATCTGACCGATGCCCTGATAGTTTTCCAGCGCTTTGGCCACGTCCCCGGCCTGTTGGTAATTCGGAGTCAGAGGTTTTTCACAATAAATAGCTTTCCCGGTTTCCATAGAGGCCAGCAGTTCATTTTTATGCAGGTTGTTGGGGGTGCAGATATGGATGATATCGATTTCCGGATCGTGGATGATTTCAGCGGAATCTGTAACTGCGCGTTCGAATCCATATTCTTTGGCCGCTTTATCGGCCGTTTCCCGTCGGGAAGTGCATACGGCCTTCAATTTGCTCCGAAAGGGGAGCGAGTCATAAAAGTAAGGCAGAGTGACATGGCAATATGTATGGGTTTTCCCCATGAAACCGAATCCCAGTATTCCGACATTGTATTCCTTAAAAGCAGTCATAGAAACATTTCCCCAAATCAGCGTTCAAAGTCATAGAATTACCAGTTTTTTCTTATGAAATGTAAAAAATGTGGCTCAATAATCGCAAGCATTCAGCATTGGTAAATATTCAGTAACCCCTTCTCACTTGATCACCACCGTGCCCTGTGCCGGTGGAATGATGATTCAACGCTACGTATCGATTTCTCACACCTCAGCCGTGTCTCCGCCCAGCCCGATCCCTCCGGCGCTTGCACTGTCATCTAT
>JAGYMJ010000452.1 GCA_018400625.1 Planctomycetota bacterium | reverse complement strand
CATTTTATGTTGAGATGGACGGAACCCCTCAAGGGGTTCACTACAAACCTTGCACTTCCCGGGAACGCGGGCATTTTGTCCGCCTTTGGCGGCAAGCGCACCGGATGACCGCGTATGCGGAGCGACCAATAAACTTTACGGCGCGCCGCCCCCATAGGGATATGATCCTGGAACAAGTAAAATTTGTTTTTTTAATCACCAAAATAAAGGAGAAAAAAAATGAGCGAAATTATTGATGTTAAGGCCAGAGAAATTCTGGATTCCAGAGGAAACCCAACTGTTGAAGTCGATGTGGAAATAGTCGGCGGATGCGGACGCGCTGCGGTGCCCAGCGGCGCATCAACGGGCGTCCATGAGGCCGTTGAACTGCGGGACGCCGAAGAGCGTTACGGCGGAAAGGGTGTGCGGCGTGCGGTCGAAAACGTCAACGAAGCGATTGCCCCCGAGCTCCTCGGCATGGATGCACTGGAACAAAGACAGATCGACTCGCTGCTTATTGAACTTGACGGCACGGAAAACAAGGGACGTCTCGGCGCCAACGCCATACTCGGAGTCTCGCTTGCCGTTGCAAAAGCAGCAGCCAGTTTCCTCGGTCTGCCCCTCTACAGATACATCGGCGGAGTGAATGCAAGATGGCTCCCTGTACCGATGATGAACATATTAAACGGCGGGCAGCACGCCGACAACAACGTTGATTTGCAAGAATTCATGGTCATGCCTTTCGGCGCCGAAAACTTCACCGAAGGACTCCGAATGGGCGCCGAAGTCTTCCATTCGCTTAAAAAAGTCTTGAAAAAAGCCGGTAAAAGCACGGCCGTAGGTGATGAAGGAGGATTCGCCCCGGATCTTGATTCCAATCGCGACGCCCTGCAGCTCCTTATAGAAGCCATAGAGACAGCAGGGTTCGCACCCGGAGAAGATGTTTTTATTGCACTGGACCCCGCAGCCAGCGAATTCTACGGCCAGGACTGCAAAGGCCGTGGCATCAAAGCGGAGGGAAAATATGTTTTAGCCGCCGAACCCGAAGGGAAACAAATCATTGAGTCCGAGGGAATGGTCGACTTCTACAGCCGAATATGTGAAGAATTCCCGATCAGGTCCATCGAAGACGGCCTTCATGAAGATGATTGGGAAGGCTGGGAAAAACTCACCAGGGCACTCGGCGACAATATCCAGATCGTCGGGGACGACCTGTTCGTCACGAATGTTGAAAGGCTGCAGCAGGGCATCGATACCGATACGGCCAACTCCATACTGATCAAGGTCAATCAGATAGGAACACTGACCGAAACGCTCGATGCTATTGAACTCGCCCATAAAAACGGCTACACCGCCGTGGTCAGCCACCGTTCCGGCGAAACGGAAGACAGCACGATTTCGGACATCGCCGTGGCGACCGGCTGTGGTCAGATTAAAACGGGGTCCGCCTGCCGTTCCGACAGGATCAGCAAATACAATCAGCTCCTTCGCATCGAGGAAAAACTCGGTCAACAGGCGCGCTACGCGGCTTGCCTGTGGCAGAAGGATTAAAACATTCTGTTCCTGAATGCCGGTCAAATATGAATGATAATACAACCGAAATAGTCAGAGACCTTGTGGTGGTTGGGGGAGGCATCGCCGGCTGCACGGCGGCAATGGCGGCATCCCGTCTCGGGCTGCATGTCGCCCTGGTACAGAACCGGCCCGTCCTCGGTGGTAATGCCTCTTCGGAAATCGGCCTGCTCATGGGCGGCGCTGACCGGGATTTCCCCCATGTCCGTGAAAGCGGGATCGTCGAGGAAATCGAACTGACCAACCGCTTCTACAACCATGAAGTCCAATGGCGCAACTGCCTGTCCGACACCCTGCTGGAAAACCAGGTCCTCGACTCCGGCGTCGATCTGTACCTGAATACGCACATCCATGCCCTTAAAATGGATGACAGCGCCTCAATCGCCTGTGTTACCGGCGCGCAGCAGGCCACAGAAAAGGTGTTTTGTTTCGACGCCCCGCTGTTCATCGACGCCACCGGCGACGCGCATATCGCCGCCCTCGCAGGTGCCGAATCCATGCGTGGAAGCGAGGCGCGGGACAGGTTCGGTGAACCCCTGGCCCCCCAGGAATCCTCCCCCACCAAAATGGGCTCGACCCTGATGTTTCGGGTCAAGGATATAGGGCGGCCCGTGCCCTTTGTACGACCGGACTGGGCCGACCATTTTCCGGATCCTGACGATCTCCCCGTCAGTATTCATGACCCCGACCGACCCC
>JAGYMJ010000451.1 GCA_018400625.1 Planctomycetota bacterium | reverse complement strand
TACGCAAAAAAAGCCTGTTCCGGTACCTGGGTGAAAAAGTCCGGGCCGCACGACAAAAATATAATTGCAGGATGCCGTGGCTTATAATGACCAGTCCAACCAACGACAGCGCAACCAAAGAGTTTTTCCGAGCAAATGATTTCTTCGGGATGAAGCCCGGTTCGGTCAGCTTCTTCACCCAGAACGTGAACCCCATCCTGGACGCTGAAGGGAACCTCACCCGGGATGAAAACGGCGCCCTGCTGGTCGGCCCCGATGGGCATGGCGGAGTGTATGAAGCATTGAAAAAAAGCGGGCTTAGCAAAGAATTACAGGAAGAAAAATTCGACCTCATCAGCTACTTCCAGGTCGATAATCCGCTCGTTACCGTAGCGGACGAACGTTTCTTAGGATATCACGTTCAGGACGGCGCCGAATTTTCATGTAAAGTTATTGCAAAAAGAAATGCGTCCGAAGGGCTCGGTGTAGCTGTGCTGGAGAACAGTCGCCCGGGGATCGTCGAATATATCGATCTGCCGGAGACCATGGCCGATGCCAAAACGCCCGACGGAGAATTAAAATTTTTGTTCGGCAGCATAGCCGTTCATATAATCAATGTCGATTTTGCTGCGGCTATGGCGGACGATACCGACGTGATGGAATGGCATGTGGCTGAAAAAAATTACACTGTCATGAGCAGGGATGCAGAACCGACGGGGGCTGAATGCTACAAATTCGAGAAGTTTGTATTCGACGCCCTCCCCAGGGCGGCCGGCTGCGCCTTTGTGGAGGTCGACCGACAGGGAGAATTCGCGCCCGTAAAGAATGCCGAAGGTAAAGACTCCCCGAAAGAGTGCCGTGAGATGCTCCAGAAAAAGTGGATGAAGAGATTGAAAAAACTCGGCATCGACGTGCAAAAATCACAGAAAGGTGATATATTGATAGAAATATCACCTTTGGAAAGTCCTGAATGAAGAACTTATGGGTTCTGATTTCAGAGGTTCCGTGTATTCCGTCGTTAAGCCGTTACCGGGAGAAAAAAACATGAAAACAACCCTGTTAAAACTCACCCCCCACCCGGTTTTTAAACCATGGGGCCTTGTGCACAGGGCCTTAAAAAATGCGACAGCTATCTCCATAGGAATAGGAGAACTCTGGCTGGCGTCCGCTCAGAAAGGTGAAGGCAATGCCGCCAACACTATCTACGGTGTGCCGGGCGGCGGTAATCTGGCCGATTTGCTTCAGGAGGCCGAAGACAATTCCGAACTTGAAAAATGGTTGGGCGCCCGCCCCGCGAGAAAACACAAAGAAACTGACTATCGCGGGAAAACGGAAGCATGGCTGGTCCGTGAAGCGTGCGGGTTTGCCGGTTTCGCCGCCGGGCCTGATGATGAACTCAAGAAACAGCGCCTCAAAGAGCTCCTCACGGGCCCCGGACTGCCGCCCGATGTGCGGCAGTGGTCCGAAGAGGTGCGTGACCTGTTCCACCTCGTGACGCCGCTCCAAAAAGGTGATTCTTTCCTGGTGCCCGCCGGAACGCTGCATACCATGTTTGCGCTGGGTGAAGGGAGCCGTTTGATCGTCGATGAAATCCAGCAGGGATACGGCTCCGGCCTGCTGCCCACCCTTGCCAAAACCCTTATGGTGGAAGACAGCCTGCTGAGCGTCCAGGTGCATCCCGACGACGAGACCGTTCGCAAGACGGCCACAGGCCAGATGCGGATCGCGCAGGACTTGCAGACCAACCCCACCGTGCGTGTCTATGATTTTGGCCGCAGGCCGGGAGAATATCCCGAACTGGGGTTCAAACTCACCGATGTGTCGAAAGGGCTGCGGAAAGTACCGCCGGTGGAGGTCATGCTGCCGGGCTGCACGCTGAAATTTTTGATCGCATGCCCGCAGTTTGTGATGAGCCGGCTGGAACTGCCCGCGGGCGGGAAAGCCGACAGCGGGTCATTGCCGGTCTTTGACAGCTACCATGTGCTGCACTGCACCAGCGGCGAGGCGGAGGTGCGGAGCGGAAAGGAAAAAATCAGGATTGCGGCGGGTGAAACCGCTTTTGTACCGGGAATGCTGGAGCCCGGGATGGCAATCAGCAGCCGCGACGGCGTGCAGTTGCTCGACCATGCCGTGCCGGCGATGGACATCCTGCGCCAATGGCGCTGCGGACACGATGTCGGCGAGTCAGCGTTCAAAGCCCTGCTCGATCCGCCCCGCGCGTGAGCCTGCTTAATTCCCTATAGGCGCTTAAATTCCGTACATCGTTAACAGGTTCCGTCAACATTGCAGGTGGCCTGACATCATTGATAAGGAGATGATATGCTGTATTACAAACACGACTGGGCGGAGACACGCGATTGGCTCGCCGGCTGGTGGCACCATGAAGTTCGGGGACACTGGGCGCTGGGCGTAACGGCGCCGCGTGAAAAAACGCTGGGATATCATGAGGTTGAAGAAACAAATAATCCGCGACGGAAGAAGACCGATTTCGATCAGATACTGTCCTGTGCCGAGAAGCAGAGCGTGGAGCAGTGGATGGGCGGTATAACATTCCCCTACGTTACCGCATGAATCGCGCAAAAGCGCGATGTGCACCGCGGTGCCGTCGGCCCATGTGGAGCCGTTCGTGCGCCGGTTCGGGACGCCGGGCACGTTCATAACGACACATCTTTCGTCGGAGGAGGAAGCCAGACGTCTTCTGGAAGAATCCGCACGGTGGGAATGAAGAGGGCTGAGGACGGGAGCATCCCGAACCAGGCTCCGAATCAACACGGGATACCTATTAACGTCTGTCGTCGCCGATTGCCGACTTTGACTGTGCAGGTTTTTTCACCTTTGCTGCAGGCTCGCTGTGATCCATTGAAAATCGGCACTCACCGTGCCGCCTCTAAAATATCAAACTGTTATTTTTGAAAGGTCTTTCCCCATGAAAATTCTCTTTATTGAACCCTATTACGGCGGTTCGCACAAAGCTTTTACCGACGGTTATATGCGCCACAGCAGGCATGATATTTATCTGCTTTCCATGCCGGCACGCAAGTGGAAATGGCGCATGAGGGGTGCGTCGATTTGGCTTGCCGACCGGCTCCCCCAATTCAGCCCCGACCTCCTCATCGCCTCGGACTACCTCGATCTGGCCACTTTCCGTGCGCTTATCCCCCGCGAATTCGCGAGCGTGCCGTGCGCCGTTTATTTCCATGAGAACCAGCTCACGTATCCCGTCGATTCGCACACATGGCGGGATTACCAGTTCGCGTTGACCAACATGACGAGCTGTCTTGCTGCCGACCGGGTGTTTTTTAACTCCGGCTATCATTTAGAAAGTTTCCTCGGGGCGTTGGATGCCTTATTGCGGAAGATGCCCGACTATGTTTTGAAGCACGTCCCGCAAAAAATACGCGACCAATCGCAAGTCATACCCGTCGGGCTTGAAACGGAGACAATCGACCGGATCATAAAAAATCCACGATCCGTTTCAGAGCGCGGTCCTCTGCATATTATCTGGAATCACCGATGGGAGTTCGATAAGAACCCGGATGAGTTTTTGCGCGCCGTCAGGGAACTGGAGGCGTCGGGCGCTGAATTTGAGCTTTCGGTCATGGGCGAGAGTTTCAGGAAGGTACCGGAGGCGTTCGAGTCGATACGGGAAGAACTGCCCCACCGCATAAGACATTTCGGTTATGTCGAGGGCCGGCAGGAGTATATAGAGCGGCTCTGCGCGGGCGATGTGCTGGTATCGACGGCGATCCATGAATTTTTCGGCATAGCGGTGCTCGAGGCGGTTTATGCGGGCTGCGTGCCGCTCCTGCCGAACCGCCTGAGCTACCCCGAGCTCATCCCCGCCCATCTGCATCCTGAATGTCTTTATAATTCGTTCGGGGAACTGGTTAGTCGGTTGAAAAAATACGCGCAGCATCCCGGAGATGTTCGAAAACGCAGTTACAATCATATAGCGGCCCAATACAACTGGCATCGGGTGGCCGCGATGCTGGATGATGGAATCGAGAAGACGGCTTGAAAGGCGCCTTGTTAAGCGCTTAATATGTTCACACTAACAACAAATTGTTAGTGTCATAATATTTTTTGTCTCTTTGTGCGCGAATGGAGTTTATGGTAATTTACAACAAGGTTTTGGGAGTTCAGAGCCCAATAAAGAGTCATTCACCGCCATGTTCTCCTCCGGGGCCCCGTGCCGGGGGAAACAACGATTAGCCACTGCGCGCGGTGGCCTACAATCCCCCCCGTTTGACACAAAAAGTAAAATGTGATAGTAATAAGAGTAGGTAACGTCCTCAGTGAACCACGTAGCATCACCACCGTGCCCTGTGCCGGTGGAATGATGAT
>JAGYMJ010000450.1 GCA_018400625.1 Planctomycetota bacterium | reverse complement strand
CATCCTCTGCTACACCGTTGATGATATTCTTAAGCGCTCCGGGCTTGAGCTGTTCATGAAGAATGTGGAGACCTTGCACTACGGGCACTCCCGCATCGATAAGCGTAGAAAACTGCCGGGTGAAGGTGGTAACGTCCGAAGCGCTCGCTCCGCCAATGGTTAAATTGATTCCACCGCCGCCACTTTTCTTTTTTTTCTTACCCTTTCCACCGCCTTTGGCTTTTTTCCGTTCCTGAGCGGATTTTTCCGCTTTAGCTTTTTGTTTATCGACAACTTCTTTGATTTTGGTAGGGAATAAACCTTGCCCTTTAATCTTGCTGACCGCGTCATCGGTATTCCGAGCAGTGACCTCATTTTTGACGGTCTTCCCCTTAGAATCCTTCGCTTCATACTTAAACTTAGGCATAATTTAGTCTCCCTCGGATATATTTTTCATCGACTCCCCATTGAATTTTACCCTCTCAACGTACAAAAACCTGTCCGGAATCAACGACCAATGTCTGGCCCGTGATTTTCGCCGCATTACTGCTTGCCAAAAAGCAGATCGCATGAGCAATATCGTCCCATTTAATATCTTTTTTTAATGCGGTCATATTAATATAATACGGTATCACTTCATCGGGTTCAAGATTCCGTTTTTCTGCAAGAGCTTTGATATAGTCTTCATTCCATATCTTTGACTCATGAAACACATTGCCGGCACATACGTTATTGACTCTGATATCAAGGTCGGCCAATTCAAGAGCCCATCCTCTTCCCATATGAATTTCTCCGGCCTTGGTCGCGTTGTATGCGCTATGATTTTTCGATGCTTCCAGGCCGGACTTTGACGACAAATTAATGATATTCCCGCCGTCACCCTGGCGTTTCATTGTGATTGCGGCCTCCCTGGCCATGAGCATATAACCGGTGAGATTTATGTCGAGAGCCTTGCGAAATGCATCAGCCGAAAACTCAAGCAAGGACAGTGGAGGAGCAATGGAAGCACAATTGACCAGGAGATCAACGCCGCCCAGTTCTTTTATTGCTCTGGCATATAGCGCTTTCACCTGTTCTTCATCCGTCACATCAGCAACAACCGGGGTGGTTGTCCCGGTTTCATTTTCTTGCGTTTCTCCTATACGTCGTGCAGTCTCGTGCAAACCGTCTTTATCAATATCCCCCAGCACCACGTGCATGCCTTTGGCGGCAAGATTGATGGCGATACCACGTCCAAGCCCGCTGCCGGCTCCGGTGACCACCGCGATCTTACCCGCAAGGTCTGAGTCTTGCCCGCCTGATGTGAAAAGGTTATGTCGGTATTTTTCCCAGTTGGAATTCTTGATATATTGCAGAGTTTCCCCCGCAAGTGGCCGTGCCGCCCCAATCTGGTCGGCGCACGCAAGAATTTTCAGCGTGGCCAACATAGTACTGTGGGCCGAGTCCAGGAGTTTTTTCCCCGCTCCCGCAACAAACATCCCTACACCGTCAACTATGGTGCAAACGGGAGTTTGTAAACCGTGATCAGCTCCAACCACTGCTTTTTTCACTGCTTTACAAACCTCTTCGGGATCATCACTGTAGTCAATCCATAGAGGAGCCCCATTGCAGTAAAGCTGCTGGTCCGGCACCAAAGCTGGAGTCCGGGCCAGTTTGCGTGGATTCGGGACATTCATGAAGGTTTTGACTTCTTCCGCCATACTATGTGCAACCAGCACCGGAGATTTCAGTATCTTTTTGTAATGCTTTCTGAGTTGGGCGGCTATGTGGAAGATGAGTTCGTCTTTATTCGTTTTATCGGGGGACGGATAGCGTCGTTTTTCCATGTTTTCCAGTTTATTTGCTACAAATTCTTCGGCTTTTCCAACCACTTGTTGAGTGATGGCAAGAGTTTCTTCGGTGTTTTCTCCGCTGACAAACAGTCCGTGATTCTTCAGGAATGTCACCTTGGGCATTATGCCGTGTTTCTTCTCGTAGGAATGTATAGCCCTTTTCATCTGCATTGCGAGCGGGTACCCGAAATCAACAGGTTCCAGGAGCAAATAAGGGAAATTCCTTTCCGCATATAATTGTTCTAAAACCTCATCGCCTCCCACAGCGCAGAGTAATGCATTCAGCGCAACAGGATGAGTGTGTGCCACACAGGTTCCAAGTAACGCGTGCAGGTTGGCCTCCACAGAAGGGCGTCCCTGCATGTTGTCAACACAGCATGCTTCAAGATTTTCAGCGATTTTATCTTCACGCTCTTCAGAAGAAAGTCCATTCAGGATATCGCTGGAAAGCATTCCTCTGCATTTTTTGGTATCTAATATGCGGTATCCTGAATCGCCGTCAACATCCTTCAATGCCGTTCCGCTTGCTTTGACGTACATCCTGTTTTCTGAAATATTTTTGACGCTCGTGTTGCCGCCGCCGCCCTGCACAAGGCTGGAGTCTTTTCCTATTTCTTGAGACAGCTTAATGAA
>JAGYMJ010000449.1 GCA_018400625.1 Planctomycetota bacterium | reverse complement strand
GCTGTAGCTGATAATCATCATTCCACCGGCACAGGGCACGGTGGGGATGCTACGTTGTTCACTGGAGACTTACGGTTGGGGGAACTGAGCTTCAGCCGGCTTGCTTATGGAAAGGTAACTGAAGTTGTCCGGCCTGGAAAGGGGGCGCGCCTTTTCGCACGATTTTAGCGCCCAGGGCGGTTAATTTTTCATCTAAGCGTTCATACCCCCGATCGACGTGCTCGATACCGGTAACTACGGTTTCCCCCTCTGAACCCAGTCCGGCCAGTATGAGAGCCGCTCCACCCCGCAGGTCGCTTGCCTGAACATATGCTCCGGACAGTGAGGCGGGGCCTCGGATGACGGCTTGCGGGCCTTGTCGAACTATGTCAGCCCCCAGTCTGGCAAGTTCACCGATATGGGTGAAACGTTCAGGATATACCGAGTCGGTCAGAACACTGGTGCCCATGGCGGTCGTAAGCACCGAGAGGAGTTGTGGCTGCATATCGGTCGGCAAGCCGGGGTAGGGCAGTGCAGTGCAGTCGGTCGCTTTCAGGGGGCCCTCGCGTCGGACGCGAATGATTTTAGAGCCGATCTCAAAATTTACGCCCATGTATTCCATAACATCACGAAGCGCCGCCATATGGTCGGCCCGGGCATCTTTCAAAATTATATCGCCGCCGGCGATTGCTACTGCACAGGCAAAAGTGCCCGCTTCAATCCTGTCCGGTATTATGTGATGAAGGCAACCTTCCAACTGCTGAACGCCTTCAACTTCGATAGTATGCGTACCGGCTCCGGTTATCGAAGCGCCGCATTTTTTGAGGTAGTTCGCCAGATCACATATTTCCGGTTCGGTCGCTGCATGTTCGATGAGAGTAACACCCTCAGCCAGGGTGGCGGCCATCAGTATGTTGGCCGTTCCCAAAACAGTTGAACCATGAGGCCCGCCCAGGTATATACGATTCCCCTTTAATTTATCCGCCGAAGCAATAATATAACCACCTCTCTGTTTGATTTCAGCGCCCATTGCCCTAAGCCCTTTAAGGTGCAGGTCCACGGGCCGATCACCGAGAACGCACCCCCCCGGCAGCGGCACTCTGGCATAACCTCTTTTAGCCAGCAGGGGCCCTAAAACGCAGATGCCGGCGCGCATGGAGATCGCGTGTTTGTGGGGGCATTCGCAATTCTTCTCGTCCTCTATTTTTAATTCCAGCGTATGTTCATTCGATCGTTCAACCGATAACCCAAGAGCATCAAGGATGATCCCTAAAGTTCTCACATCGGTCAAACGAGGAACTCTGTCAAGAACGGTTCTGCCTTCCGTCAGTAGCGCAGCCGCCATTATAGGCAGAGTAGCATTTTTGGCCCCGTTCACTTTGACCGTACCGTGCAGCTGTTTTTCACCTTCTATTTTCACTTCAGACATTTTAATTATCCATATGCTAACAATTGGTTTAAGAATATCGCAAAGTCACTAATGGGAAACATATTATTTGTTTTGCGCGGGTGCTGATCATTCAGAAGCACTTACAACCAGAACTCGTCCGCAACCCGCATCATCTTTTATAATCTCAAGGCTTTCGGTGCACCATTTGTTATGAGAAAAAAACCTTTGACTTACTCTACCGCCCTGATCTTCACCCAATTCAAGGATCAGACGGCCTGCGGGCTTCAGGAATTGTTCCGCGCCGTCAATCAATTCGCTGACATACTTTAATCCATCCTCTCCACCGTCCAGAGCGTCAACGGGCTCCCATTGGCTTATTTCCGGTTGAAGACTGTGTAATGAACGGGATGGGATATAAGGAGGATTTGACACGATAAAATCGAGCCGTTCTTCCCCAGAGACGACATTTTTGGGCAAAGCGGTGAGCATGTTACCACAGAAAAATTCTATCCTGTCGTCCACATTGTGTTTTTCAGCATTTTTTTGAGCAGTTTTTAATGCCTTTTGACTAATATCCGTTGCCAACAAAGTGGCTTTGGGCTTTTCACAGGCAAGAGTAACGGCAATAGCCCCGCTGCCGGTGCCGATATCCGCTATCTTAACTGAAGAGGCATCGAAATCGGAGGAGATCAGTTCAAGGCACCTGTCAACCAGCAACTCGGTCTCAGGGCGGGGGATCAGTGTCGATTCATCGAGGCAAAAATCGCGTCCGTAAAATTCCGTATGCCCGAGTATATATTGGAGGGGACATCTTTGGGCCCGTTTTTTTACCATCTCACGGTAACGGTCTCTTATTCCCGGCGAAGCCTTTTCCTCAAATTTGGCATACAACATAATCCTCTCCAAACCCGTCGCTTCGCTCAGTAAAAGCTCAGCGTTAAGGCGGGCGTCTTCAATCCCCACTTCACTGAAATAATCTGCAGTCCAGTTGAGCAATTCGAGGAATGTCCAGTTTGCAGGGGCGTTTTTAGTATTCATGTTTTTGCCAAGAGACGAATGGATAAAGAAAAAAACCAATTATATCATAGCCGATATAGCCTTGCCGCTTTCAAGTGAGGGGTTTATCAGATGGTAGAAAATGACAGTTCAGAGCTTTCTCAACGGGTAGAGAAGCTTTAGAAAAAATAAAAAAAAAGGCCTGTTTTTTATCCTGGAATTGACTGCTTCCAATATAAATTGTTCTGATATTTAATTGGAGACCTCGGCGGATTCCACCCATTTATAATAGTCGATCCTTCCAAGTTTGGAAGCAGCAGCCTCATCAATAATTAAAGTGGTATCAGGGTGCAATTGCAGAACCGATGCGGGAAACATAGCGGTAAGAGGACCTTCTACACAACTTTTCACAGCCTCTGCTTTATTTTCTCCGTTTGCCAATAAAAGACATTCCCTTGCTTCAGAAATTGTTTTTAGGCCCATAGAGATAGCAAACATAGGCACTTCTTCTGCCGACTCGAAATAACGCGAATTATCTTCTCTTGTTTCGGACGCGAGCACGACCTTTCGGGTACGGGATTGCAAAGAACCGCCGGGCTCGTTGAACCCGAGGTGTCCGTCGCGCCCGATACCCAACAACTGCAGATCTATTCCGCCTGAAGATGCAATTTTTTCTTCGTACTGTTGACAGTATGCAGGTATATCATGTGATAAACCGTCGGGAACATTTGTATTATTCG
>JAGYMJ010000448.1 GCA_018400625.1 Planctomycetota bacterium | reverse complement strand
CACCGGCACAGGGCACGGTGGTGATCAAGTGAGACGGGGTTCACTGAATATATAGAATCTCATGTCTCCTCCGCCTCCTGGTTCTGTATCCGCTCATAAATGTCTTCAAGCAAGTGCCGGCTTACAGCCTCCCGGAACCGGTCTTCGTTCATGAACCTTGCGGCGATCTCCTCGTTCTGATCCATGCGGTCGATGAATAATCCCTCCAACTGCTTACGGAAGTAGTAGCCGAAGTTCTCCATCGTGTTGGCCCTGGCCACCTGACGCATGCCTTCGTCAGACAGCGCATCTTCGCGAATAGAATCGAAGAAAAGCTGGTCGCCGGGCTTGAACTCCGTGCCAAACCGCTCGTTCAAAATATCTATAAGCCGGGACAGCTCGACTTCGTCGTCCCTCGCCTTCCCCGTTCCGACCGACGTCGGACCGGGTACCTCATAGTCGGCGCTGGACTCCAGTGCAATCGAACCGTCGCTGATCTTCTCCAGGCGATAGTATTTAAGGTTCACCTCATCGTCAAACCAGTAAACAGCTCCAGCATTGCCCTGCGGCAGTTTTGTCAGCAGTAAACGCACATAAGAATAGAGCTTTTCCAAATCCGTGTCCTGAAACGGGATCACCTGGGCCAAAAATGAGTAGAGGTTCCGGTATGCTGCAAGACTCTTTCGGAACTCATCGCGCTCCTCCTCGTCCCTTTTGCTGAAACGCTTGACCGCCGGGTCGATGCAGGCATTCATTTTGGCGTGATCAGCACCGGTCTGCTTGCGCCGTGGTTTGTAGAAAATCCGGCAGAAGTCCTCGATCTCGTTTTTGTAATAGACCTGATGCGCATCGAGCTTGGCCTGCAGTTCGTACAACTGCCCCGGCTCCGCCTGTTCGCCGATGATCGTTTTCTCGTAATAAGGCGCAAAAGCGGCCTCTATTTCCTCCGGCTTATTGAAAAAATCCAGCACAAAAGTCTCTTCCTTGCCCGGGTGCGGACGGTTAAGACGTGAAAGGGTCTGAACGGCCTGGACGCCCGCCAGCCGTTTGTCCACATACATCGTATGGAGCAGCGGCTGATCAAAACCTGTCTGATATTTCTCCGCCACCAGCAGCACCTGGTAGGCCTCACTGGCGAACTTTTGCGGGAGCCGCTTCTGACGGATGCCGTCGTTCATGCCGCTTTCAGTGTATTCCACACCCGGCGCGTCCGGATCGATCACCGAGCCGGAGAACGCTACCAGCGTTTTTATTCCCTTATAATCATTGTCTTTAATATATCTGTCAAAAGCCTGTTTATACCTCACGGCGTGCAAACGGCTGGAGGTCACCACCATGGCCTTGGCCTTCCCACCTATTTTGTGCAGGGTGAAGTTGCGGAAGTGTTCGACCATGACCTCGGTCTTCTGCGCAATATTGTGCGGATGCAGGCTCATGAACCTCGCCAGCGCCCGTGCGGCCTTGCGTTTTTCGACCTTCGGATCGTCTTCGATCGACTTCACCAGCCGGTAATAGGTCCGGTATGTGGTATAGTTTTTAAGAACATCCAGGATAAAGCCTTCGTCGATGGCCTGCCGCATGCTGTAGAGGTGGAACGGCTGGGGTTTGCCGTCCGGGCCCGGCTGCCCGAACACCGCCAGTGTTTTATGTTTCGGGGTGGCGGTGAAGGCAAAAAAACTGATATTCGGCTGCCGGCCGCGTTTGGTCATCGTCCTGATGATCTCTTCTTCATAGTCCGGCAGTTCCTCCGTTTCAGCTCTTTGCCCGGCTTCTTTCCGGATAGCAGGCCCTGCCAGTACCCCCTTCATCTCCGCTGCGGCCTCTCCCCCCTGGGAACTGTGCGCTTCATCAACTATAACGGCATATTTCCGCTCGGGCAGCTCGCCCATTTTCTCCGTAACAAAGGGGAACTTCTGAAGGGTGGTAATTATAATCGGAGCGCCGCTTTCGAGCGCATCGGCAAGCTGGGCGGAATTCACATCGATCTTCTGGACCACGCCCTGCTTGTGCTCGAACTGATAAATCGTATCCTGAAGCTGCCTGTCGAGCACGACGCGGTCGGTGATGACTATAATCGAGTCAAAAACCTTCTCATCTTGTTCGTTGTAAAGGCTCACCAAACGGTGCGCCAGCCACGCGATGGAGTTGCTTTTACCGCTTCCGGCGGAATGCTGCACCAGGTAATTCTTGCCTGCGCCGCTTTTTTTCGTATCCGAAACCAAACGGCGCACGCAGCCGAGCTGATGATAGCGCGGGAAAATCATCTTCTCCTGCCTGACCTTCTTGCTGCCGAGTCTTTTCTCCTCGACCTGCAGGTTCACGAAACGCGCAAGAATGTCCAGGAAACTATGCCGCTGAAGGATTTCTTCCCACAGATACGCAGTCTTATACCCGTGAGGGTTCTCCGGATTCCCTCCGCCGCCCGCACATCCCTTGTTAAAGGGCAGGAAACGGGTCTTTTCCCTGCCGGACAGCCGGGTCGTCATATAGACCTCATCGGTATCGACGGCAAAATGCACAAGCGTCCGTTTCTTGAAGTGGAAAATCACATCCTTCTCATCACGGTCATTTTTGTACTGCGTGATGGCGTGCTGGACGTTCTGGCCGGTCATCGGGTTTTTCAGTTCCGCGGTCGCCACGGGTATGCCGTTGAGCGCCAGCGTCACGTCCAGCGTATTGGCGTGTTTGTGCGAATAGCGCAGCTGCCGTGTGATAGTGAGCCGGTTCGCTTCGTAAAGCTGCTGTATGTCGGGGTTCAGCCCGCTGGCCGGAGCGAAGTAAGCCACATGGTACAGTTTACCGAAGCACTTGAACCCGTGCCGCAGCACGGACAGGCATCCCTCGTAGTCGGAATCCAGCGCCCGGCAGAGGTCGTCCAGCAGGGTTTCCTCCGCTTTATCTTTCTGGATGTCCGCCAGGTAAGCCCAGTTATCCGGCTGCGTTTTTTTAATAAACTCGATCACTTCGGCGGGGAAAACGGCGCGGTGGGTATCGAACCCCTGCGGATCACCGGCGGTGTATCCCCCCTCCTCGATAAGATAATGTTCGATAGCAGTTTCGAAGGCTTTTTCGGAGTAGTGTTTCAATGACCAGTCTCCCTTTATCAGTTGTTCATACTATTTTTTGATTTATTTCTTTGAATCGGCGACTTCATATCACAAAAACAAATCAAAGCGTAAAAGCTTTATTGACAATATATTGCACATTTTCACCGGCTCCACACCTTTGATTTTGCTTTGATTTAACGTAAGTCCTCAGTGACGTTTGGCCCACAGCCGCAATCACACACGCTCTGATGGTGTCTTCTTCGTTGTAGGCGGGAATAACGATGG
>JAGYMJ010000447.1 GCA_018400625.1 Planctomycetota bacterium | reverse complement strand
TTTAATCTTCATTCCACCGGCACAAGGCACGGTGGGGATGCTACACAAGGTACTGTAGGATACCACGTGGTTCACTGAACACTTACGATGATCCAGCACGACGTTTTGAAAACGACAACCTTTGCCGCATTCTTGACGGAGTGTGTGGTGATATCAGCTCGTAGTAATTAATCATCATCCTGCTGGCACACGTTTTTTGATAACGGATAATAATGACTGAACATTCACTTTTTACAGGAGGACATGATGAAGATCAAGGCTGAAGGATATTGCAGACGAAAAGCCCCTACTTTTTCCCAAACGGTAATATTTGTTTCGGTTTTATCTCTTTTTTGGTGCATGGCGACGATAGCTGAGAATAACTATATAGGCACGGCGTTGGAAAAAAGGTGGAATTTGATTGAAAACTTTGAGGAAAGGGGGGTGGACGCCGTCCCACTTTTAGAGGACGCATTGGACAGCGATTCGGCCCTGGTACGCCGCACGGCCGCCCATCTGCTCGTTCGCATTGGAGAGCCGGCCCTGGAATCGATAGAAACCGCGTTGGACAACGAGGATTTCGAGGTGCGGATTATTGCTATGGAGGGGCTGGCTGAATTCGGTTTGCTTCCACAATACTGGGCCACTATTCTGACGGACCAACACCCTTCCGTTATGCGCTATGTCCGTTTCAGACTGATGAATACTTACGTCGATTACATCATGCTGGGTGAACTCATGGATACTTTTTTCCAGGTTTACCGTGAAGGTTCGGCTCCGGTGCGCGAAAACATTGTCAAGATGATCATTGAGGTCAGTCCGCCGACAGAACAGACCGCGGCTTTTTTGCAAGAGGCCGCTGAAGAAGAGGAAAGCGATGAAATACGAAAACATGCCTTTGAAGTCGTTATCGAGCCGACTATCGAGAGGCTGCGTCAGTTGTCAGCACAAGAAGATTGGGCAACGATTGTCGATGAGTTTGGCGAAGAGGATTTTTCCATCTGGCCTGACACCCCAACTCGTGACATCGGCGGTGTTGAAAGCACCTCCGAGGTTGCCGAAGCGCATTATTTGCGTGGATGTGCTTATTATCAGCTCGGCAAAGGCGAAAAAGCGAATGCTGACTTCAAACAAACTTTGCACCGGCATCCTGAAGGCGGAGGTGGGGCGCAGAGGCGGTTCTGGGCGGCCGTGCTCAGGACTAAAGGCGCCAATTACAGGAATAACCTTGAAGATTTGGAGCAAGCCGCCGAAGTTTATTTCCGTGTGTATGCGACCGGGGCTTCTCCGTCCAGAAGGCTTAACCCCGTGATGACCGCTATGAGTATCCTGCGCGATATAGGTGGTCATGAGCGTGCAATTGCCATGCATGAAGAGATAAATGCCGGGAGCCTGAGCGCTTCATGGGCGATAAGAATGATAAACGACCATGCCCTGACTCTGTCGGAGATGGGGCGTAAGGATGAAGCGATAGCTAAATATGAAGAGGCGCTGAAGATCGACGGCATGAGTTCCGGACGAAAGGAAAGTATAAAAGAAGCGATCAGTGAACTTCAATAAAACTTCAATTAACTTTATTTATGAGGAAAGACAATGCCTGAAAAAGAAAAGCCGAATGTTATTGTTTTTTTTACCGACCAACAAAGATGGGACACGACCGGCCTGCATGGCAACCCGATGGGGATTACACCTCATTTTGACCGGTTGGCGACCCAGGGAACGCATGTTTTTAACTGTTCCACCTGCCAGCCTGTCTGTGCACCGGCGCGTTCTTCCTTGCAAAGCGGACTTTACGCTTCCAATACGGAAGTTCCGAACAACAGTGCCATTCCGCCCAAACCGGGACTCAAGGGGTTGGCTCATTATTTTGGAGAAGCCGGCTATAACACCGGTTATATCGGTAAGTGGCATCTGAGTGATGCAGGAATAGGAGCTGTTCCCGAGGAATTGAGGTGGGGGTATCAGTATTGGCTTGGTTCCAATATTCTTGAATTCACCTCCAATTCATATGCGACCGAGCTGTATGACAACGATAATAATCCGGTAAGACTGCCGGGCTATCGTGTCGATGCATTGACCGATGCGGCCATCCGTTATATCGATGAGAAGAATAAAGAAACGGAACCTTTTTTCCTGTTCCTTTCTTTTATCGAACCCCATTTTCAAAACCATCTTGATTCTTATCCGGCGCCTATAGGCTACCAGGAGATGTATCAGCGCAACCTATGGATACCGCCCGATCTGATGAAGCTCAGTGGTTCGACCTTCGGTCACCTTGCCGGCTATTACGGCATGTGCAAACGGCTCGATGAATCTCTTGGGCGTATTTTCGATACGCTTGTGAGCCTTGGACTCGAAGAAGACACAATCATACTGTTCACAAGCGACCACGGCTGCCATTTCAAGACCCGCAACAGGGAATATAAGCGGTCGGGACATGAGAGCAGCATCAGAATACCGACGTTTTTTCATGGGCCGGAATTTACAGGCGGCGGACGCCTTTCACAGCAGGTCAGTCTTGTTGATCTGCCGCCTACTTTACTCGACGCCGCCGGCCTGGGTGTGCCGGGTGACATGGACGGACGCTCGATTATGCCGCTGGTCAGACGGGAAGACACCGAATGGCCTCAGGAGGCTTTTATTCAGATAACTGAGACACATTGCGGGCGAGCTTTGCGTACTGAACGCTGGAAATATGGTGTGATTTCTCCGGATGCCGACCGTAATGATCTTCATGCGGAAAGGTATGAAGAAGCCTACCTTTATGATCTGCATGCCGACCCTTATGAACTCAACAATCTTATAGACTCCAGACGGCATAAGATCGTGTGCGATCATTTGAGACAACGTTTGATTGCCAGAATGGTGGAAGCCGGAGAACCGGAACCTCAGATCACTCCCCATGATTACGGAGACAGGAGCCCGGGGATGAGGAGGGTTGATCCCAGGGAAGTGGATTCTTCACGTCCTTACGAGTCGAAAAGGATTATTCCATGTGAAGTCGATACAGAGCCCCGATAGGGCATAAATTACATGTAAGTATTCAGTTTTGCTTCCGGCAATTCTACCCGGAACAAGTCCGGTGGTAACGGTAGTGCAAAAATATTGTAAGTCCTCAGTGAACCCCGTAACATCACCACCGTGCCCTGTGCC
>JAGYMJ010000446.1 GCA_018400625.1 Planctomycetota bacterium | reverse complement strand
AAGAGGGGAATGTGGTCGAACAGCCGGAGGAAGAAGAAGCTGAAGTCGGGCAGGAGGCTGAAACCTCTGAAAACAACGATATCGAAGAAGCCGCTTCCCCCGAATAGAATAATTGAAGGGCAATGAAAATATGTCGTCGAGTGATAATTTTAGATGAGAGGTTAATTTATGGGATACGTAAACAAGGTTTTTTTAATGGGAAATATGACCCGGGACCCTGAACTGCGTTATACGCCCGGCGGAACTCCGCTTTGCGAATTTGGATTGGCGACGAATCGACAATATAAAACGAAGGAAGGCGAAAATAAAGAAGAAACATGTTTTGTCGATGTGACTTTTTGGGGACGCCGAGGGGAAGTTATAAGCCAGTACTTTAAAAAAGGTGAACAAATATTTGTTGAAGGACGTCTGAAGCTTGATCAGTGGGAAACATCCGAAGGCAGGCGAAGCAAATTGAATGTTGTGGGTGAAGATTTTCAATTCCTCGGTCGATCAGGCGGGGGAAGCGATTATAACAGGGGAGCCGATAACCGGTCCCAGCAGAGCCGACCGCCCTCAGACAATTCCTCACCTGCGGCTTCTCAACCGCCGGAGGACATTGGAGAGGATGTATCCGATGATGAAATTCCCTTTTAGTTGTTAACCTCAAAGGATGTATTTGTGTTCTGGTTTGTTGAGTATTTTATATTGCACGCGAAAATGAATTAATTGGATAAAAAGCGCAGTTTTGCCCGGTGTAAATAAAGCGGAGAAAGTTTATGAAAGTATTGCTTAATCAGGAAATTGATAATCTTGGAGATGTTGGAGATGTGGTTGAAGTGGCTGACGGGTATGCGCGCAATTATTTATTGCCGTATAATTATGCTTGTAATGTAACCGCCAACAACTTGCAGAAAATGGAGTCGTTGAGAAAAGCTAAAGAGCGCCGTGAAGAAGAAGAAAGCAAACGGATCGAGCAACAGGCTGAAGACCTCGAAGGCTTCCTTTGCGTTGTCGAGCAGAGAGCCACTGAAACGGGACATCTGTTTGGCTCTGTAACGGCTGAGCTGATCTCCGATCTTCTCCTTGAAAGTGGATTTAAAGGAATTAGACCCTCAAGCATTCTGCTCGATAAACCCATCGAAAACGTTGGCGATTATCCGGTCGAAGTGATGCTTTTGCCGCAAGTCCGGGTCCCCATAACCGTAAGGGTTACCGCTTTGGAAGAATAGCTCATTGTGAGTTTTAGCTTCAGCAAAAGATATAACTTGAGTGGTTATTAGGAGAATTTTGTATGTCCGAGGAGACGATTGTCCCGCGTGCTTTGCCCCATGACATGCAGGCGGAAATAGGGGTTCTCGGATCGATGATCCTGTCATCAGATGCTGTTTTTCTATGCCGGGAAAAGCTTAAGGAAGAATCTTTTTATAAATTATCCCACCAGCATATTTATAACGCCATCCTGAACGTCGCCGAAGATCATGGCGATGTCGATATTATCCTTTTGCGTGATGAATTGAAAAAAAAAGGATTTTTGGATAAGGTCGGAGGAACGGCATATTTGCGTGAGCTGGTCGATACGGTGCCGACCAGTGCGAACGTCGAGTATTATATAAATATCGTTCGCGAGCATTCCATTAAGCGCCATTTAACCCATGCTTGTATAAATATCCAGAAAACAGCTCAGCAGGATGGTATCGAGGTTGAGGAAATACTCGACAGAGCGGAGACAGAAGTCCTTGGTGTTCGTCATCTTAAAGAAAGCAGTAGGGTTCGCCCTATGGATACCGTTCTGCAAAATGTCCTTGAGCGCCTTGATACTTTACATCAGAATCCGGGACAGTTAACCGGCGTATCTTATGGTTTTTCTGAACTCAATCGACTGACCAATGGAATGCATCCTGGCGAGTTTGTTGTAATAGCTGCGCGTCCAAGTGTCGGTAAAACGACTTTTTCTTTGAACTTATTACAGCATGTCTGTCATGTCGAACGGAAACCCGCCGTGCTTTATTCGCTTGAAATGGGAGCCGAACAGATTGTAAGCAATTTACTTTGCATACATAACAGGTTGGACACATTGGATTTCAGGCGGGGAACCCTGAACGATACGCAATGGGCGGATCTTGAGGAGTCAATAGATGATATGGCGGGTTTACCGCTTCATATTGATGACAGTCCTTCCTTGCGGATAGGGGATCTGAGAGCCCGTGCGCGTCGCATGCACCAACAGCATGGGATTGAGCTTGTTATCGTTGACTACCTTCAGCTCTTGCGGCCACCTAAATCCAGGGAAAACAGAGCGGTCGAAGTCGCAGAGATCAGCGCAGGGCTGAAAGCCCTTGCCAGAGAACTGAATGTGCCCGTAGTCGCAGTAGCACAACTGAATCGTTCCGTGGAAAAAGAGGAACGCAGGCCGCGAATGAGTGATTTGAGAGAAAGTGGGGCCATAGAACAGGACGCTGACGTGATAATGTTATTGCATCGACCTCCGCAGTTAGATGACAGCGACGGCGAATCTGAATTCGAACCCGACGAAGATATAAATGGAGTCGATCCGGAAGGGATTCCAGCGACCAAAGCCGAAATGATTGTGGCTAAACAAAGAAATGGTCCTACAGGAATTTGCAGCTTGAATTTCTGGAGCCGTTATTTGCGTTTTGAAGCAAGGGCAGACCATTATTAGAATGAAATGAATTTATTATGTTTGGGATATCAGTTATATAGTGACGATTCACAGACCACATGTTGAATTAGCATTCTGGATAATCATCTTATTACTTCTATTCTCTGTGTTTTCTTCTTCTCCCGACAGTGCCGGGAGAGAAGTGGGAACAGAGAAAATCTTGGAATTGGATATCCGGGGAAATGAGCTTGTCCCTGATGCAAGAATAACCGATCGGCTTGGAATTGAAACGGGGATGGAAATATCTCCTCATGAAATACGGCAACGAATCCAGTCGATCAATGATTTCGGAGGCTTTGGCCGATTTGAATATAATTTAGCCTCCAGAAGAGAAGGGACGATTGTGACTCTTTTCCTCGATGAACAAGTGGCGCTTGAAGCCATTGAATTTCGGGGTAACAGTAAGGTTGCTGACCGGGAGTTGATGAGAAATGTCACGTTGTCGCCAGGGCAATTGATTGACTATAACGCCGTTCAAGATGCCAGAGAGAGAATCCTGGAGCATTACCGTGAAAAAGGTTATGAATTGGCTGCTGTAGAGCTTTCAGGGAGATTCGGTACCGCGGAAGGAGAATTGAGTTTGATCTTTGATATCGCGGAGGGGAGAGAATTGCGCGTCAGGCGTATTAATTTTGCAGGGAATAAAGAGTTTTCTCGAAACCGCTTGCGACGCATAATGGATACGCATGTATATCTCAGAATTCCCTTTATAAGAAAAGGTCGATTTGACCCCGATACATTTTATTCCGATTTAGATAGAATCGAGGAAAAATACTTCGAGTCAGGATATCTTGATGCAAGAGTCGGCGGGTATTGGACCTATACAGATGGTTTTACGGGATATGAACTCAACATTATTATATATGAGGGTTTGCGCTATGAAATCAACGAAATCGAGATTCAGGGCAATCGCCTTTTTCGTGACGAAGAATTACTCCAGGAAATTGGCTTGAAAACAGGTCGCTTATTCACCCCCGGAGATAGGGAGAAGATAGCCGGTGAAATCTCACGTCTTTATGCAAAACAGGGGCTCATAGATGTTACGATGCAGAAAGATAATTTAAGCGTTCAACCACTTTTTGATGCTGAAGAAGGTCATGTTGACGTGGTTATTAATATAAGTGAAACCCATCCCGTTTATGTGCGACGAATAAGGGTTGAGGGATTGACCAAGACCGATGAACTGGTTGTGTTGCGGCACTTAAGGTTTGCTCCGGGCGATCGTATAGATCAGGCCAAATTTGAAGCCAGTGAAAGGGCGCTGATTGATACAGGTTATTTTGATCTTTCCCATCCCCGTGCCGTGCACATATCCGTAGAGCCCGGCGACGAACGTTTCCGCGATGTGATCGTCAATGTAAAGGAAGGTCAGACGGGCAATTTGATGATCGGAGGCGGAGTTAGTTCCGATGCCGGCTTCATGGGTAATCTGTCTATTACGGAGAAAAATTTTGATATAAAAAATTGGCCCCGAAGCTGGAGTGATTTCAGATACAAATCCCCTTTCAGAGGCGGCGGCCAACAAGTGTCCTTGGTGTTGAATGTGGGTCGGGACAGAAGCGATTTTGAAATTTCTTTCCGTGAACCGAGGATAGGACATACGGATTACAGTTTTGGTACCCGGCTGTATTCCCGCTACAATCGTTGGGACTTTTACGATCTTATAAAGGCGGGCGGAGGTGTCACCTTCGGACGGCGTCTCGGGGACCATGTTTATCAGCAAATCGGTCTGGGGTTGGAGCATATCCATGTAACCGGTATGGCGGATACCGCGCCGCGGGCAATAGCCAGATATGATGATACATATTTGCGACCTTATATAGATTTGTCTTTGAAACGTGATACCAGGGACAGCACCATGTTTCCCACCAGTGGATATGTGGCACGACTGAACTCGGAATTATCCATGAAAGATATCAAAATGATGAAGCTGACGGCGAACGCTGCTCATTATTGGCCGACTTATGTCGCGAAAAACAATTGGAAGCATGTTTTCATGCTTCGTGCTGAAGTCGGCGTAATGAGGGCGTATGGCAGTGATCGGACTATCCCTGTCTTTGAGCGTTTCTATGGCGGAGGTTTAGGATCGGTCAGGGGATTCCAATGGCATGGGATGTCACCCGTTGAGAGTGAACAACAGGAGCAGATAGGCGGGCGTTCGAAGCTGATGGGAACCGCTGAATACACTATACCGCTTTTTACTGAACATTTTCGTATTGCCTTGTTTGCGGATGCCGGCTACGTGCAGGAATCAGTCAATGATGTCTTTGACGGCTGGGATGAACTCAGGGTCTCCAGCGGGGGCGGAATACGCTGGCTCATGCCGGCTTTAGGAGGAATACCTTTAACCCTCGATTATGCTTTCCCCCTGGAAAAAGAAGACTACGATATTACCCAACATTGGCACTTTAACCTGGGCATTGGACAGGGATTTTGATTGACTTAATTTACCAATAATATGAGGTGTTGACATGAATTTCAGTCGTGGAAAAATACAACGGATCCTTTTTTCCTTATTCTTCATTATGTGTTTATCTTCCCCACGTTTTGCACTTTCTGAATCTAACCCCGAAATTCGGGCTTCTATCCGTATCGCTGTTGTTGATTTGCGTTATGTAATGGAAAACAGCTATGTGTGGGAGAATTTTATGCAGGAACGTCAGACCAGGGAGCAAGAGTTTCATGATATTATGCAGGGCTATCGCAACCGACTGTCAATATTAGAGATAGAGTATGAGAACCTGCCGCCGGGCACTGACAGAACGGTAAAGAAGCGTGAAGAAATGGAATCTCTGGAGCAAGAATATCGCCAAAGGCAGGAAGAATTATCCGATTCTTTTAATCGATATTTATTAGAAAGTTTAAGCGGTATATATAATGATCTGGAAGGCGTTATAGCGTCGTATGCTGAGGAAAACGGCATTGAACTGGTTTTGAAAAAACAACAGGTTAATTGGGCGGAAATCAAAATGGAAGATTTGGGGGTTTTGCAAACCGCAGATGTCTTATTTGCAGCGTCTGATCTCGACATATCGGCCGAAATAACTGATTTGTTGAACGAATTGTATGATGCTGAGGATATCGATTGATTTTTTGAATGTGAACAGGAGTTTTATTTTATGCCCAGACAGGAAAACACGATTAAGAGTTCCGCTGAACTGTCCGGTCAAGGTCTTTTCTCCGGCCAGGAATGTACCGTCCGGCTGTATCCGGCGGAACCTTCTACGGGTATCCTGTTCAGCCGCGTTGATCTGCCGGATTCGCCGGTAATACCTGCAGAAACAAATTTTTCCGGTTATGGATTTAATTGTACGGTTTTGCGGCATAATGATGTCGAAATACGGAGTGTGGAACATATTCTCAGTTCGTGCATGGCCCTTAAAATAGATAACCTTCTGGTTGAAGTAAATTGTGATGAAATGCCGGCTGCGGGCGGATGTGCCGCCCCTTATGTTGAACTCTTATTGGACACAGGTAGAGAAGCACAGAATGCAGAAAAAAAGATTTTGCGGTTGTCAAAGCCTGTTGCCGTGTCGCAAGGGAACGCCAGTATAGTTGGGGCTGCCAGGGAAGATGTCAATGACGGCGAAGATGAAGACCTTATCTTGAATTATATTCTTGATTTTGGACAGAAAGATAACTTGGAATCGCAAGTTGCGACTTTTGAGATAAATGCCGATACTTTTGTTGATGAGTTGGCCTCGGCTCGCACCTGGGCGCTGCAGGAGGCGTATGAAGAGTTTAAAAACCGCAAATTAGGTGCGGGCGTTTCCAATAATAATGCCTTGGTGCTGTTTGATGACGGTTCCGTGAGGGAGCCCCTGAGCAAGAAAAATGCAGAGCTGAGATATCCTAATGAATTTGCCCGCCACAAACTGGTTGATCTGTTGGGCGACCTCGCATTGACCGGTGCAGATATAAAAGGACAAATCACGGCCGTACGCAGCGGGCACTCATTGAATGCAGTCTTTGCCGGCCGTATTCGACAGATGATTGAAAGGGAGAAGGGGCCTGAAGAATATATTGATATTCGTGAGATAAAAAAAATTCTTCCGCATCGATATCCCTTCTTAATGGTTGACCGTATTTTAAGCATGAAAGATGAAAATAGAGTGAGGGGACTAAAAAATGTTTCCATCAACGAAGAGTTCTTCCAGGGACATTATCCTGATTATCCCGTCATGCCTGGTGTGCTGCAAATTGAAGCGCTGGCCCAATTATCGGGTGTGCTGCTGTTGAAAAAACTTGAGCATTCCGGGAAAGTGGCTTTTATGGTTGCAATGGATAAGGTCAAACTGCGTAAACCCGTACAGCCCGGTGACCAACTGGTTTTAGATGCTGAAGTCATCAGAGTCCGCACACGAAGCGCTCAGGTAAAAGCCTATGGGAGAGTTGATGAACGTGTAGTGTGTGAAGCAGAAATGAAATTTATGCTCGTTGATCGAGAGGTCTTGTGATGAATATACACCAGAGCGCTATAGTAGAGCCTACAGCGGAAATCGAATATAATGTTGAGATCGGCCCTATGGCTTATATAGGACCTGATGTAAAAATCGCCGGTAATTGTAAAATTGGATATGGTTGTTATATTGACGCCAACGTTGAAGTCGGTGAGAATAATATCTTTTATCCCTATGCTGTGATCGGAACGGCCCCGCAAGACCTTAAATATCACGGTGAGGACACTATCTTACATATCGGCCATGATAATGTTTTTCGTGAGTATGTGACTGTCAACAGAGGCACTCCTACAGGGTTGGGTTACACAAGAATAGGAAGCCGTAATGTGTTCATGATATCCAGTCATGTTGGCCACGATTGTGTTGTTGAAGATGATGTCATTCTGGTGAATTCCGTGCTGATCGGCGGACATTGTAAACTCGAAACAGGTTGCAAACTGATGGGAGGAGTCGCTGTAAATCCTTTTGTATCAATAGGCAAACTTTCATTTGTCGGAGGGTTAAGCAGAATTATCCAGGACGTGGCTCCTTTTATGATTGTTGAAGGGAATCCGGCCAAGGTGAGAAGAATCAATGAAGTGGGCTTGACGCGCGCCGGATATTCTCAGCAGACAATAAAAAAATTGGACGAGGCATACAGACGTATTTACAGGACGAAAAAACTGAACAGGAAAAAGATTTTTGACGAACTTAATGAAGACAGGGGTATTTCCGATGAAACCCTCTATCTTGTTAATTTTCTTGAAAGATCGCTCGAAGGAAAACATGGGCGCTATCTTGAATCAAAAAGAAAAGTTTAACTTTATTGGAGAGGAGCATGATACAGAAAGTAATTCTTCCCCAACTCGGCCAGACGATGGAAGAGGGGACCATTGAAAAATGGCATAAACAAGAAGGTGATGAGGTCGCAAAAGGTGATGTGTTGTTTGATTTGACCACGGATAAAGCCACTCTTGAAGTGGAATCATTTGCCGAAGGAATACTTAAAAAAATTGTTGTGCAGGCCGGAAACACTGTCCCGGTAAATGAACTTGTCGCGATTGTTGGCGAGCAGGGTGATGAAATTCCGGAAGACCTTGCGGAACTTAAAGAAGAAAAAAACGCCGAAGTAAAGTCCACCGAACAACCTGATAGTTCTTCTGGTTCGGAAGATGCGACCACGGCGGCGGGAGGAGTTTTAGAAGCTGTTGATACAGAGGCTGGTGCTGTCGAGCAGACAAGTGGACGCATTTTTATCTCACCCCGTGCGGGGAAAATTGCCCGTGAAAGCCTTATTGGCGTCGAAGCATTGCGCGGGAAAGGAACCGGTCCCAATGGAAGAATAATTGAAAAAGACGTCCAGCATTATATTGCTCAACTTGGAGAGGCTAAATTTACTCCTGCTGCAAAACAGGTGGCCTATGATGAAGGGGTTGACCTTTTGACTGTAAAGGCCTCTGATGGTCATCGAGTCAATAAAGAAGATGTTTTGAAAGCCGCCGAGCAGAAATCGCATAAACCGGCAGCCGGAGATATTCTTGAACTGACGCCTATGCGTCAAACAATCGCCGAACGTATGACGATGTCCAAGCAGACAGTTCCCCATTTCTATCTGATCGGCCGGGTCAATATGAGAACGGCCATGGAAATGCGCAAAGAACTCAATGAATCCGGCGATGTAAAGATTACAGTAACCGATTTGATTATCAGAGCTACGGCCCTGGCCCTGGAGCGGCATCCGAGGATAAATTGCCGTTTTCAAGACAATAAAATTGTCCTTAATTCGGAAGTTAATATCGGCGTAGCCGTGTCTGTCGAAGACGGATTGTTTGTGCCGGTGATTAAAAATGTTCCGAATAAATCTTTGTCCGAAGTTTCCTCAGATCTCAAATACCTTGCTCAAAGCGCCCGACAGGGGATTTTAAGGCCGGATCAATATGAGGATGGTTGTGTTACCGTTAGCAACCTCGGAACCTATGGTGTCGATTACTTTCTGCCTATCATCAACACACCGGAAAGCTTTATTCTCGGGATCGGTGGTATTAATGAAGAAATAATTGTGGAAAATGGTAACATGCATATTGAGCCGATGATGAAAGTGGCTCTGAGTGCTGATCATCGAGCAACGGACGGGGCGGCGGCGGCTGAGTGTTTCAGCACTTTCAGGGAATTGCTGGAGAACCCTGAACAGTTAAAATGAAGGTCTGTTGCTCTTAAGACCATCTAACAGTTTGCCGAAAAGTAAATATTCAGTGAACAACGCTGATTTGGGGTTCCTACCGCCGGGCTTGTCCCGGTGGAGGAGTATTTATGC
>JAGYMJ010000445.1 GCA_018400625.1 Planctomycetota bacterium | reverse complement strand
CACCGGCACAAGGCACGGTGGGGATGCCACGGGGTTCACTGAGGACTTACGTTTCTACTCTCTCCCTGACACTGTTTTTTATGATATACCATTCAATAACGTTTGTCAAACGTCGAGGGATATCCCGGGTAGATGCTGCCCCTCTGGCGGCGATCACCTCGCCACCTCTACGGGCCCTGAAGTGCGTGAGCTGTAGTTGACAAAGCAGGAAAATGGCGGGTATAATAACTTGAAATTAAAGAGATCGACTTGATTAACGGCAAGGGCAGACTCTGGCAGCAGAAGAAAAGCAGAGGTCCATGGGATATGATCTCAATAGCCGAGGAGCGTAAGAAGAAGGGCTTTACTTCAATCGGTCATGTGAGCATCATCAAACAAGGCGGCAAGAAATCTTTTGAATCAATCCCCGTCTTGTGTTTCCGCATCGATTACCTTTTCCAGTATCTCGATCTCCTGCTCCAAATCCTCATCATCAAGTGCCTCCATCTCCGTCTCCAGGTGGCTGAGAAAACCTTTGAAAAACTTGCGGTAGGTGTCGGAAACCTGCAGATCAACCGATTTGCGCTCCCATTGACCCAGCTTGCGCGGACGGTCCGGCCGGCAGATAACAATGCCGTCTTCTCGGGTGATAACGGGCTCCACCGGCTTATCATCCTTCAGAGCTTTGCGCTGGTCAGTCGTCCAGTTGCGGAGCATCTCCGCATAGCGGGAGAGCAAAATGGCCTTGCGTATGCCTGAGTTGTCATAGTATTCCTCCTCCCCGGCCGGAAACCTCACCTTTTTGGTTACCTTAAAGGATTCCCCTGAACGGTCCTCATACGACGCCTCCAGCGTCAAACCGGCATCGTCCTTATCGGTCCGGCGGAGTTTCAGAAGCACCACTCCCCCCTTCGTCTCGCCATCCTCGGTGCGGGACGGAAACAGGGTTTTCACCTTCATCAGCTCCCCGGTTGCCTCATCGGCTTCGGGAGAACCATACACCTTTTCAATCTCATACCCATCCCCCTCCATCTTAAGATCCAGGTTGAAGACCAGCGGCGTCACCATCAGCTCGAAATCCCGATCCATGCGGTTTTTGAACTGCTCGGGGCTATGAACGGTGTAGTGATTCGCTCCCCGGGCTTTGTTGATGGTTTCCACCAGCTCCGAATTGAAATCCACGCCAATGCCGACAAACGTGGTGTAGATCTTATCTTCCGCATTATCCTCAAACATCCCGCCCAAGCTGTTCGCCCGTGTCTGTCCGAGATTGGGCATGGCATCGGTGAGGAAAATAATGCGCTGTTCGCGCTTCGCTGGATCAGGCTGCTCCAGTTCATCATACAGCTCCGTCGCCATCTGCATACCCGCCGACATTTGGGTTCCCCCACCGGCTTGTAGTTCATCAATATGCCCCCTGATGGCTTCCATGTCCGTCTCTTCCACCTTTCTCATGGGCTTGGCGAGACTGGCTTCGTCGTTAAACACAACGATCCCCAGCCGATCGTCCGGGCGTAGGTGATCGAGCAGCGCCAGCAATGCTTCTCTGGCGACGCCTATTTTATCTTTCTGAAGCTCCTCTTCATCCAGTTCCTTCCGCGTTGTTCCATCGTAATAGTATTTATCAAATGGGGAACTCATGGAACCGGACACGTCCACCACAACGACCAGATCCAGGTCCTTCCGTTCAAACGACTCCTCGGTCAGGTTGGAGTTCAGCCCTACCGTCAGGTAACGCTCTTTTTCCCGGGAGATGGGGTCCGGTGAGATGGCCATCGCGTAGGAGGGCTCGAAAAGGTGCTCCGGCTCCTCCTGCTGGCCCGTGTCGAAATAATAGTCGTAGAACAGCCCTTCACAGGTGATGTCGCTGGGAAGCGGCAAGTACCCCACCTTCACGTTATCCCGCATGTTGTTGACGTCTTTGGCCCCACCAACGGCAAATCCTAGATCCTTGCTTTCCGCGGACCCAACCACGCCTCTCGTCCCCGATATGGCCCTCGCGGGTGCCGCCTGACCAGCAGCCCTGGATCTGCTCTTGCCCACTCCCCCCGATGACCGTTCATATTCCCAGTCATCCACTTTTTCCGGAGTCTCCTCTTCCTCAGAACCATCTTTCACACCGGCATCCTGACACCCACTCAGGCTCAACACACTCAAACACACCACCGCTGCTGCAACAACAAACGCCAGTTTGCTAAATCGAATCTTACCCATGGTGAATCTCCTCATAAACAGAATTTCAAGAATCCGATCATTCCTCTTCAATTATATTAGACGAAAACAGGCTTCATTTGTTCCATAAAAAAGCCCAATCCCGATCTTATGCCGCCGTCAGAGGGATGAGTTGAACATGCTTTCTATAAAAACACTTATTCCAAAAGTAAATCACACCTCGAATATACACCTATATTAGATTTCTCCGAGGGATACGTTAGACGGTGAAGCCTTGATTGCTTCCTGGAATGCAGCCAAACTTTCTTTTAGGTTTTCCAACCCTTGAAATTCCGTTAAAGACACGCTTTCCGTCACCGCTCCGCTGGTATTTAGCGCAATCACTACGTGGGCTACGGTCAATTGTTTCACAGCCCGGGCCGGCAAATATCCCGGATTCTGCGTTCCCGACCCATCAGTAGCACAGAGGATATCGGCTTCCTCTAGCTCGTAGAGCATTTCATGGACCAAACGAATGGGCACCCCAATTTTGTGAGAAATCATTTCTGCATCTGCCGGAGATCCTCCCTTCAGGAACCTTTGCACAACCATATGGGTAATGCCCAACGCGACAAGCATACGGAGATTATGACTGGCATTCAAGCAATCCGGCTCGAATTCATAAGTTTCTTCATTTTGATATGCAAAAGAGAGCTCACCGCCAAATAATACTATAAGCCATGTGAAATGAATCCAAATCAGAAATAAGGGGAGCACGGCAAAACTTCCGTAGATGGCACTGTATTTCGTAATCCCAACCTGGAAAGAAACGTACAGCCACTGCAGGAGCTGAAACATCGTTCCTGCGACGATACCTCCCAAAAGGGCCGGTAAAAAATGCACTTTGGTGTTGGGCATAAAGATGTAAACAAAGGTAAAAAATGCCCATATCACGAAATAAGGAAGCAATCGCAAAGCCAAATTCACCATCTGCCCCATAACCACTATATCCCCAATAAGAGCCTGAACTTTCGTTGCAAAGAAAACCGTAGCAGTGCTGGAGATAACAAGTAAAATGGGCCCTATCAACATAACCGTTACGTAATCGGTGAGCTTGCGTACGAAAGGGCGTGGCTCCTTAACTCCCCAGATTTCGTTGAAGGATTTTTCAATGTTCCAGAGAACCTTCAGCACAATCCAGAGCAAAACGACTACGCCTATGCCTGCTAACACTCCTCCTTTTGTATTTTGAAGGATAGACCGAGAGAACTCGATAATACGATTGGCCACCTTCTCATGCCCCGCAAGTGCAGAGGTCAGGCGAGTTTCCATAATTTTTCCCAGGCCAAATCCTTTGGCAATTCCAAACGCCACCGCGCATACTGGCACAATCGACTGAATAAAGTAAAATGTCAGAGCCGAAGCACGCAGGGTACAACGATCGACCTTGAAACCCCGAGCAGCCAGCAACATGATACGCAAAGGTCGAATTATAAGCAGCTTTCCCTTGGACAGATCTCTGGCTCGAATCCGCCATACGTCCCGCTTTATAAATTGTAATACTTTTCGAATCTTGTCTTTCAAGATAGGCCCCCTCCTTAAACACGATTTATGTCAACTGATAGATTCAAAGTTCAGGTAATCTACATAAGATATTTTAAAAACAGAAATTTGGTAAGTCCTCAGTGAACTCCATTCAACATACAGAAAACTTGTAATTATTGCAAACCTGACATCTGCTTTTTCATGTATAATATAAAACACACGTGATTCACTGAACACTGAAATCTCCCAAGCTTAATGGTTACGATTTTTGAGGGCAAAAATCGCTCCTAAGGGGTGTCAGGACGCTCCAAAAGGGGGTTAAAGGTGTGCAGAACATGGATATTATCGAGGGGCTCCCCCGGGCCACTTGTGTTCGTGGTACAGTGTTAACATTTGCCATGCCCGTTATTAACTTGCATATTAACGAAATTATGATATACTATAAACTGGTTATTATATAGTTAAGAACTTTTAGGGTTGCAAAAAGGAGGCAGTATAATGAAAAGGGTAATTATTGTAGGTGTTGTATCGGTTTGCCTTGCATTTTTTTCTGTTCTTTCTGTGGGTTGTGAAGATGCGGGACAGAATGCGGGAGAAAGTGTGGACGACGCTGTAGATGACGCAGGAGACGCGGTAGAAGATACGGTAGACGCGGTTCAAGACGCTACTGATTGATATTTTAATACAGCATTGGGGTCGAGCTCCCTGCAGATTCCTCTGATGAATTGGCAGAAGTGTTGTCATGGGGGGAGGATTGCGAGCCGCCCGTGACTTTGGATTGATCTTTGCTTCCGATCCCTGCGGTCATGCTGAGCTTCATGATGTCCTCGACGGAGAGTTGCGGCATCTGCTCAACCTGGTCGGGTTTAACGTAAATCGTATATCC